>DATFMO010000562.1:0-5066 GCA_035266925.1 Sunxiuqinia sp.
AAAATAGATGAGGTACGAAAGTGAATGACGTTTGAACTGTGTTCGTTGCAATGCAAACACCGAAAAGTTGGTGACCAGAAACAGGCAAATCACATACAAGTAGCTGTTTTTGTATATCAGTGCCAACACCACAAACAAAGCAATCAACCCGGCATGAATCCGGAGAAACCGTGACTTGCGCAAGAACCGTTCGCTGGCTTCCACAATTTTAAAATTCAAGCTAAAAGCGGAAAAGAACAAGAACGCGATGATCAAATACCCAACAACGCTGAACTGGTTGATATCATCAATTTGGTTCAATTGAAACGTGATGCTGCTGTTGCGTATCAAATTCTCAACCAGAACATTGATCATGATGTAAAAGAGAAAGCTAAACAAATAAGCTCCTGTGAATTCGAGGCGATTATTCTGTTTGGAATAAGCAAAATCCTTGGTAAAATTGATGACCCAAAAGAAAATTAGTATGGATACCAACAACAAATCACCAAGCGATGGCAACCAAAACGAATAGGCATACAATGCCGGTTGAAACAATTGGAAGGCGTAAAGCAGCTGTGGAATACGGAATAAAATGTGCAACCAATAGATGCCGAAAAGGGAAAATCCAAGCACAATATTTCGCACAATAAAATGTTCGTGCCGATAGAGTTTAAACTGCTCACGAGCAAAAAACATCAGGAAGATAAATGCCAAAAAATAGATCAGTGCAGGCAAATACAACTGCGAATAATTGCAACGAATATTGCCGTTGGGCAGAATGGAAAACAAGTACTCCCCATTTTCATCGTGAACCGGAATATTATAATTGGAGTGTTCCTTTTGAATGACAAAGCTATCGGGCAACTTAAAAGGCCGGACAAAATGATTGCTGATATACTGGTTTTCAATGCTGTAAATATCCTTGATCTGGATCAAGCCAATCAGGTTGAGCGTATCGATTTGCCGATTCAAACCAAAATAAGTTCCGTTGGGAAGCGGCAGAAGCTCCTGCTTTTTCATGGTGCTCAAAAACCGGCTGGTAAATGCAAAATGGTTGTGCGACCAATAGACCATTTTGTTCTGGCTCAATATCACAAAGCCCAGTCCTTTTTCATGGTAAAGTTTGGTGAACTCATGTAGATCGCCGTCGAAATTACCATTGAATTGGTCGCTGGTGATGATCTTCTCCATCGCATCCAGCTTTTTATTCAGCAAATCTTTTTGCTCGTGTAATTCCGACTCAAAATGGTGAATCAATTTGATTTCCGGGTGATGATGGAGCAGCCGATTCTCAAGAAAGAAAGCCAGTACAAACAAAAGGATCGAAACAATCAAAAAGCGGTATTTCCCCAAGTTCTCCATAAATCCGGATTCGTGTCAATTATTCGTGATGATAGGGTTCACCTTTTAAAATGGTTAGCGCCCGGTAGAGCTGTTCACTGAAAATCAACCGGATCAGTTGGTGCGAGAAAGTCATTTTCGACAAACTCAGTTTTCCGGTCGCTTTTTGGTACACTGCTTTTGAAAATCCGTATGGGCCTCCAATAACAAACACCAGTTTTTTCACCCCACCAAGCATTCGCTGCTCCAAAAACCGTGCAAATTCTATTGAACGATACATTTTCCCCTTTTCGTCAAGCAAAATAAGCTCATCACCGGGCTTCACCTGCGCGAGTATCGATTCCCCTTCTTTTTCTTTTTGTTGCGCTTCTGATAATTTCCGGGTATTCTTTATATCAGGAATGACCTGGTAGTCAAACGGTACGTAATGAGGAATCCGTTTGTGGTACTCTTGGATTCCCTCCTGTAAATAGGTCTGGTCCGTTTTACCAATGATAATTAATTTAATCTTCACCGTGATTGATTTATGAATGCCTTGATTCCTGACATCAGGATGAAGCAAGTTATCACTTCCTCTTCAAAGCCTGAAATTATTGATGAAAAATAAGCAGCTTTTTCCGGTTTAGAAAATCGCCATCCGGATATTCAGGTTTTGTCGTTGTAAATTTGTTACCTTTACGTCGTGATATAAGTTCATGCTGGCCTGCTTTGGTACAATTTATGCGGTCATTGTGAATACTTAAAACGTTTTATGATGAAGAATAACTGGATTAAAACCCTCATTCCTGTTCTGCTTTTTGTTTTTTCAGGAATTGCGAGTTTTGCACAGGTACCGGATGAAGTCATTCATAGCCTGAAAACGGGTAATGCAACGACTTTATCCAACTATTTCAATCAGAACATTGAACTAGTCGTGTTGGACAAAGATGACGTGTACAGTAAGGATCAGGCACGTCAAATTGTTTCATCATTTTTTAGTCACAACCAACCACAACGATTTACAATCATTCACCAGGGTGGAAAAGAAGGGGCCCGTTATGCAATCGGTAATTTATTAACCCAAAATGGAGTTTACCGGGTGTATTTCTTATTGAAAGAGAATGGCGGAAAATTATATATCCATCAGCTGCGTATAGAAAAACAATAATTTGAATGATCCTAAGCTGGCGTAACCATAGGATTAAGCGGTTCTTCCTAAAGCTGTTTCTTTGGGCGAGAAAAGTGAGTTTCCCTGGGTTTGATGGCGTTGCCCTTTATGATGTGGTGGTTTTCTTTTACCAAAGTATTATAAAAGGTTCTATTACAACCCGGGCATCCGCTGTGGCTTTCAGCTTTTTTCTGGCCTTGTTCCCGGCTATCATTTTCCTCTTTTCTTTAATTTCATATATCCGATTAGAAAATTTTCAGACTGAACTGTTGCAACTCATTGAAGAAATAGTTCCAAAGAGTACACATGATGCCATTGATGAAACGGTGAAAAACATTTTATTTAAACAGAGAGATGGACTTACATTATTTGGATTTGTTACTGCATTAATTTTTGCTACCAACGGATTGGCATCGATGATGAGTGCTTTTGATGCTTCATTGCACACCTTTCAACGTAGAAGTTGGCTTGGTCAGCGGTTAATCGCCATCATGATGCTTTTCATCCTTGCCGTTTTACTGACCCTGGCTGTCACGTTGATCACCAGCGGACAATTTGCCATTAACTATCTGGTTGAGCATGGGATCTTGCAAGATACGTTCACGTATTACTTGTTGACTTTTGGTAAATGGGTCGTCACGGTGGCCTTGTTCTTTTTTGCCTACTCCTTTTTATACTATTTTGCACCGGCCAAGAAAACACGTTGGCGCTTCATTTCCGCTGGTGGAACCCTGGCGACCATACTGAGTATTTTGACCATGGTCGGCTTTAGTTACTACATTACCAACTTTGGCAGGTACAACATACTTTATGGATCTATCGGGACATTGCTGGTTGTGCTTCTTCTGTTTTACCTGATGTCGCTGATTTTGTTGCTTGGCTTTGAATTGAACGCCAGTATTAACGAGGCGCACCACCACAAATCCCTGGGCGAATAACCGTTCTGATTTCAATCTGACATTTTTATTGAGATTATCACCTTTTACCTGAAAAGATCGGCAATTTATCGAAAATAAGATGGAGCTTGGCGATCAATTTGTAAATTTAGGTCAGGTTAACAATCCAAAAAATTCAGAACAGATGCAATCACATGAAATTGACTACAAAATTATTGGGCACGACGTGCAATTAGTTGAAGTTGAATTGGACCCGGGCGAAACGGTTATTGCCGAGGCTGGTGCCATGCTCTATATGGAAGATGGGATCAGCTATGAAGCCAAGTTGGGCGACGGTTCCAACCCACGTGCCGGCTTTTTCGACAAACTCCTTTCGGCTGGGTCACGACTGATCACAGGAGAATCGCTATTCCTCACCCACTTTGCCAACCAGGGATGGGGCAAAAAACACGTCGCCTTCTCGGCCCCCTACCCCGGAACAATTATCCCCATGGACCTGGCACAAATGGGTGGACGAATGATCGTCCAAAAGGATGCCTTCCTCTGCGCAGCCTTGGGAACACATATTGCCATTACATTTAACAAGCGCCTTAGCGCCGGCTTTTTTGGTGGTGAAGGTTTCATCATGCAAGAGTTGCGTGGCGATGGAAAAGCCTTTATTCATGCCGGTGGAACCATGATTGAACGCCAGCTAAACAACGAGGTTATTCGAGTTGATACGGGCTGTATTGTGGCTTATGAGCCAACCATCGACTTCAGTGTTGAACAGGCAGGCGGCTTGCGTTCCATGCTATTTGGTGGTGAAGGGATTTTCCTGGCAACCCTTCGTGGAACCGGTAAAATTTGGTTGCAATCCATGCCAATCCGCAAACTGATTCGCGAGTTAAGTCCCGCTGGAGGCAATCAACGGAAAGAGTCGGGTGGGTTCCTAAATCAGTTCTTGCAGGATTAAAATCCAAGACACAAAAAAGCCCGGTGATGAGCCGGGCTTAAACCAATTGATGATAAAAATAGATTAGCTTGGAGAAGTTTTAGCCAAGCGTCTATAGTCATCGATGGCAACATAGTAATTTGGATCTTCCAAAATGTTGACATCGCATATTTTCTCCGCTTTCCGAATCAACTTTGTACAGTCATGGCTGAGGTGACGTAAATGAATGGTTTTACCTTCTTTCTGGTAGCGCTCCGCCAGTTTATTAATCGCTTCAATCGCCGACTGGTCCATGATGCGCGATTCTTTAAAATCGATGATGACCTCATCCGGGTCATTTTTCACATCGAACTTCGAATTAAAAAGTGTCGTCGAACCAAAGAACAACGGCCCATAGATTTCATAGTGCTTGATGCCATGCTCATCCACGCTTTTACGTGCACGAATACGTTTCGCATTTTCCCATGCAAAAACCAGCGCAGAGACGATCACACCAATCAAAACGGCAATTGCCAGATCAAAAATTACTGTCAGGGCGGTCACCAAAATAATGACAATTAAGTCAGCTCGTGGTATCTTACCAATGACGTTGAATGAGCTCCAGGCAAATGTTCCAATAACCACCATAAACATCACACCGACCAAGGCTGCAATTGGAATCATTTCAATATATTCTGATGTAAATAAAATGAATGCCAACAGTGAAAGAGCGGCCACAATACCGGAAAGTCGATGACGGCCACCAGATTTGATGTTGATGATGCTCTGGCCA
>DATFMO010000563.1:0-6800 GCA_035266925.1 Sunxiuqinia sp.
ATTGGAATCCTTCTCTTATTCGGTTTCTCATGATTTACGAGCACCCTTGCGGCATATCTCTGGGTTTGTAGATTTATTGGTTAAAAAGAACAGAGCCGGGTTGGATGAAAAAGGAGTTCGTTACCTGGATTACATCAAGGAAGCCAGCCAGGAAATGAGCCAGTTAATTGATGATTTGCTTCGGTTCTCCAGAGTTGGTCGTACGGAATTACAAATGGCTTCATTTGAAATGAATAATCTGGTTGAAGAGACCACCCGTGCGATCCAGGAAGATTATCCTGATCAGGAGATTCGTTGGGAAATTACAAGTTTGCCGCCAGTTACTGTTGATTACGGTTTAATGAGGCAGGTGTGGATCAATTTATTGAGCAATGCCGTTAAGTACAGTTCCAAAAAAGCGTATAGTTTGGTGCAAGTTGAGGCCAGCGAAACATCAGCGAATTATATTTTTAAAATACAAGATAATGGCGTTGGATTTGATGAAAAGTACGGGCACAAATTATTCGGAACCTTTCAGCGTTTGCATTCAGCAGAGGATTATGAAGGAACCGGAATTGGATTAGCGATGGTCCGTCGCATCGTTGTTAGACATGGTGGCGAAGTCTGGGCAGAAGGGAAGATCGGTGAAGGCGCGACATTTTATTTCAGTTTACCAAAGAACCCAAAAGGATAAGAGCTTATGGATATTAAATCAATTCTTTTAGTTGAAGATAATGCCAGAGACGCAGAATTGACATTGGTGGCTTTGGAGGAAAACAATTTTGCCAATGAGATTGTATGGGTTAAAGATGGTGTTGAAGCCATGGATTATTTGGCTTATAGCGGAAAATATACAGATCGAAAACCTGGAATGCCGACAGTTGTTTTACTGGATTTAAAGATGCCACGAATGGATGGGATTGAAGTCTTGAAATCAATCCGGCAGGATCCAAAATTAAAGTATTTACCGGTTGTTATGTTGACATCAAGTCGTCAGGAAGAAGATTTGATCAAGAGCTATAATCTTGGAGTGAACGCATACGTAGTGAAACCAGTTGATCTCACAGAATTTATTTCTGCGATCAAGCAATTGGGAATGTTTTGGGTTGTCATTAACGAAATACCGCGAAAACATTAAAACGATTGGCAATGGAACAAGCTAAACAAATGTTGAAGGTGCTGTATTTGGAAGATTCCCTTATGGATCAGGAGCTAATGCGCGAACGTCTTGAAGATGAATTTGATTTAACCATTGAAATCGCAGATAATAAAGCGGATTATTTAGCCTTGCTTAATTGTGACAAGCAAATTGATTTGATTCTTTCTGATTATAATCTGCCGGATTGTGATGCTGTTGAAGCTTTGGACATTGCTAAACAGAACTGTCCTCGGGTTCCCTTTATATGTGTGTCAGGGACGATTGGAGAAGAAAAGGCTGTTGAACTTTTAAAACGTGGGGCAACCGATTATGTGCTCAAGGACCGAATGGTGAAACTGGTAACTGCCATCAAACGAGCTTTGAAAGAGGCAGAGGAGCAACGTTTGCTTGCACAGGCACAGCAGGAGCTGGAAAAATATCTGGAAGAATTAAAGGCAGCAAAAGACAGAGCAGAAGAAAGTGATCGGTTAAAAACGGCTTTTTTAGCGAATATGAGCCACGAAATTCGTACGCCACTAAATGGAATCTTGGGGTTTTCGGACCTTTTGGTCAATAGTCCCTCTCAGGGAAACAAAGAATTATATGCAAGCACGATTCAACAATCCGGCAATCAGTTGCTTCGAATTATTGATAGTGTGCTCGATATCTCGCTGATTGAATCCGGGCAGATCGTGATTCAAAACACCCAAGTTGAGGTGAAAAATAAACTGCAATACCTGCATGCGATCTATGAGTCAGAATTTGAAAAAAAGGGAATCCGGTTAATTCCAAAAGAAATTTCTTCTGATATCGGCTATATTCAAGTTGATGAAGTGAAATTTAGTCAGGTGTTTTCAAACTTGCTCTCCAACGCACTAAAGTTTACACGTGATGGGTTCGTTGAGTATGGAGTGGAAAGAAAGAAATCAATGCTCGAATTTTACGTGCGGGATGCAGGCATAGGTATTCCAAAAGAAAAAGAGCGAACCATATTTGAACGTTTTCGTCAAGTTGATGAAAGTACCACCAGAACAGTAGGTGGCGCCGGGCTTGGTTTACCTATTGCCAAATCATATGTTGAAGCCATGGGTGGAAAAATGTGGCTTGAATCAACTGTGGGAGAAGGATCGACATTTTATTTCACGTTGCCACTCGAACCTTAGTTTGTCAGAAGGTGAAGGTTCAGTAGCAGAAACGAGGACGTTCCAATCAGGAACCACAAAATGATACCCAATAGAAAGCTCTTTTTCCCGGCTTTTTTCATTTGGTTTATTGACATGTTTGCTCCAATCAATAGAAGCGCTATCACCATTCCTCGTTTCCCCAACCAACTTAGATGTGCAAATGTCGGTTGCCAGGCAGGCAGAAAATGGCTTGCCAGCAACGCCAACACAAAAAGCAAAATGAACCACGGTATTTTCACGCGACTTTTCTTTTCTTCTTTTTGAGTGACCGATAGCAAGATTGCCAAAGGGATGATCCACAAGGCACGGGTTAACTTCACGGTGGTGGCCACTTCCAATGCTTTGGGACCATAGGAAGCACCTGCGCCGACGACTGAACTGGTATCGTGAATCGCAATGGCTGACCAAAATCCAAATGTTTCCTGGCTCATGTGAAAGTAGTGTCCAATCATAGGAAAGGCAAACAGGGCAATGGCATTTAAAATGAAGATGACGATCAGCGAAAAAGAAATTTCATGGTCCTTAGCTCGGATGACCGGAGCAATGGCCGCGATGGCACTTCCACCGCAAATCGCCGTTCCTGAGGCAATCAATAAGCTGATTTTTTTGTCAACCTTGAATAATCTGCCAATTAGCAAACCGGCCGTCATGGTGAAAATAACGGAACCAGCTGTCAAAATGAATCCGCTTTTTGATGCTTGAATGGCTTGAGACAAATTCATCCCGAATCCCATCAGAACGATAGCCGCTTGTAATACGAAGTGCGTGTATTTCGTCAGGTTTTCATTTTTCAAACCGAATAACGACAAGCCCAATCCAATGAGTAAAGCAATCGCTGGCGAAACAAAAGGCACAAAGCACAAGGCAATGATCAGACCGTAAAATAACCGTGAGTTTTTGATTCGTTGTATATTCATAGACGTATTTTCAATACTTGATTTGAAAACAAAAGTACGGCCAGTCTATAATCAATACAAATACTGAAAATTTATATTCGATAACTAAAAGTTATACTGGAAAAGGAATTCACGAAATAGGGTTGGTATTTTTGCATCAGGGCCTTGGCGCTGCGCAATCCGTAGTTTTCGATAGATGTTGAAATCCTTGACATTGATTTTCTGAAGACTTTTCAATTGAAGCTCTTTCTCTATGGATTTCTCGGAAACCAGTCCAATCCCCTCAAAATTGGTTAGAAAATTTTTGATCGCCTCAGTACTTCCCAAATGAATCGTAATGTTGAGCTTTTCCAGATCAATGTTTTGCCTTGCGAAAGCATGCTGAATAACTTCCAGTGTTCCCGATCCCCATTCTCGCAGAACAATCGGTATTTGTTGAATATCGGTCAGTGTCATGTTTTTGCGTTTGGAATAAACGCTGGCGCTGCCGGTCACAACGATGATTTCGTCATCCAAAAAGTCGATGTAGCGAATGTTGGTATGCGACGAATCGTTTTCCACCAATGCCAGGTCAATTTCATTATTGACCAGCTTTTGTTCCATTTGAGACGAGTTGCCATTCAATAAGCTCAGGTTGATTTTCGGATAGCGTTGATGAAAGGCGGCTAAAACACAAGGGATGATATATTGTGAAATCGTACTGCTGGCCCCCAATCGCAACGAGCCGCGGAAAGTGTCGTTGAGTCGGCCTAACTCAAATTCCAAATCGCGGTACTGTTCTTTGATGTGTTTCAGCTGGCGATAAGCCATTTTACCGGCTTTGGTTAGGTAAATTTTATTGCCTTTCCGCTCAAACAATGCAATGTTCAGTTTACTTTCCAGCTCCTTGATGTGCTTGGTCACAGCCGGTTGGCTGATGAATAATTCCTCAGCGGCTTTCGAGAAGCTGAGGTTTTCAGCGACAGCAATAAAAACTTCATCCCGGTAATCCATAGGTTTAAAATAACAGTTGGATCAAAGATAAGCTTCTTCGTGCAAAATGTAGTTATGGATTGAATCTACCAGATGATTGGCTCCAGTTGATGTTCTTTCAGGAACTCGTTGGTTTTGCTGAAATGATGATTGCCAAAGTAGCCGCGGCTGGCAGACAGTGGTGAAGGATGAACCGACGTCAGTACCAAGTGCTTATTCCGATCGATAAATTCGCCTTTGCGAATGGCGTAGCTTCCCCATAAAATAAAAACGGCATGTTCTTTCTCTTCGTTAATTTTGTGAATCACGGCATCCGTAAATTCCTCCCAGCCTTTTTTCTGGTGGGATCCGGCTTGGCGCGCACGAACTGTCAAGGTGGCGTTGAGCAACAGAACACCTTGCTGGGCCCATGGTGTTAAATTACCGGTGGATGGAACGGGTTTGTCCACATCGCCCTGCAGTTCCTTAAAAATGTTGCGCAGACTGGGCGGAAAGTCAATGCCGTCGTTCACTGAAAAGCAAAGCCCGTGAGCCTGCCCCGGCCCGTGATACGGATCCTGCCCAAGGATGACCACCTTTAGTTGGTCGAACGGACACTGATCAAACGCATTGAAAATAAGCTTAGCCGGTGGATACACTTTCTGATTGCGATACTCTTCATGCACAAAGTTGGTAAGGTTTTCAAAATAGGGCTTTTCAAACTCATCGGTTAACAAACTTTTCCAGCTGGGCTCAATTTTTACATCCATGGGGAGCGATTTAATTTTGATAAGCGAAATTAGTGTTCAAAATGAAAATTCCAAAGCTCAATTCCCAAAATCCATACCGGCACCCAGGAGGCGGTGGAGTACAATGTTATTTTCTTGTTTGTCAAATTCACACCGTCCCATTTTCCACCACCCCACGCTCTGATGCCCTTCCAAAATTCAATTCCATTCGCGTGACAAGTTCCAATGTTCAAGTCCAAAATTCAAGTTCCAAAACAGCTTTCCCGTTCGACTGCTTCTTTGTACTTTTGACAGCAAACTACCAACCCATGGAAATTATCTATTTTACTGCAGGACTGGCCCTCGGTTTTTTCGTTGCTTTTTTGCTGAATAAATTGAGGTCCAAATCATCGGAAAACGAGTTGTTAGCAGTGCGTGCGGAGTACGAAAAAAGTAAAGTTCAGCTCGAAGAACGGGTGACGTATTTGCAAGGTGACAAAGAAACATTAGCGTTAAAACTGGAGCGTGCTGAAGCTGAAAGCGAGCAGCAGTCACAGCGCTTGGCGAAGGCTGAAGTAGAGTTTGATAACCTTCGTGAAAAACTGGCGACACAAAAGCAGGAGATGGAAGAGTTGCAGAAGAAATTTACGACCGAGTTTGAAAATATAGCCCACAAAATATTGAAACAGAATTCGCAGGAGTTTACCGAGGTTAACCAGAAGAATATCAGTGAAATTTTGAATCCGCTACGAGAAAAGATTCTGCTATTTGAAAAGAAGGTGGAAGATACCTATGAAAAAGGTCTGAAGGATCAAACAGATTTGAAAGCCGAATTGAAGAAGCTGCATGACTTGAATCTCAAAATCAGTGATGAGGCCAATAATTTGACTAAAGCTTTGAAAGGTGACGTAAAAAAACAAGGGAACTGGGGCGAAGTTATTTTGGAACGCATTCTGGAACGTTCCGGACTGAACGAAGGCGAACAGGGTTACCAGAAACAGTTTAGCGATGTTTCAGAGGATGGCAAACGCATTCAGCCTGATATTGTAATTAATCTGCCAGACAACAAACATATCATTGTTGACTCGAAAGTCTCGTTGATCGCTTATGAACGGGCGGTAAATTCAGAAACTGAAGAGGATCGTCAACGAAATACAAAGGAACATCTTTTGAGTTTGAGACAACATATTAAAGGATTGAGCGAAAAACATTACCAAAGTGCAAGTAAGCTCAATTCACCGGATTTTGTGTTGTTGTTCATTCCAATCGAATCCTCATTTAGTGTGGCCATACAGGAAGATCAAGAGTTGTTTTCTTATGCCTGGGATCAAAAGGTCGTGATTGTAAGTCCATCGACACTTCTCGCTACGTTACGTACCATTTCATCAATTTGGCAACAGGAAAATCAAACGCGCAATGCCATGGAAATTGCTCGGCAGGGGGGAGCTTTATATGATAAATTGTTCGGTTTTATCACTGATATGGAAAGCATTGGGAAAAACCTGGCCACTACGAATAAAACCTATGAGTCAGCTATGAATAAATTGCATGTTGGTAGTGGTAATTTGGTTCGTAGAGCCGAAAAACTTCGCGAATTGGGCGCCAAAGCCAGCAAAGAGTTGCCTCAAAAGTATTTGGAAGAGTAGGTTATTCTTTCAGAAACTTCTCCAGCGGCTCAATAAAACGGTCAAAAGCTTCAATGTGTGGCAAATGACCAACATTGTCCAGCTCAACCAGCTGGCTGTTCTTAATCTCTTCGTGAGTCTTTCGACCCAATTCAGGATAGTTTCCCATGGTTTTTTGCACTTCCGGGCTAACTAAGTTTTTACCCAATGCTGTCCGGTCTCGTTGCCCGATTATGAGTAGGGTGGGAGCTTTGATGTGCTTGAATTCGTAGCAGACCGGCTGCGTGAAAATCATGTCG
>DATFMO010000564.1:0-9709 GCA_035266925.1 Sunxiuqinia sp.
TCACCGGACACAATTCCTCCATCAAGCATGGCATCATACACGCGAACGGAAATCAAATTTTTTTGACCATAGTGAACCAGATCATTCGGAACCTGGTATTTCCGCAAAGCCGTGTAAGCGGTGGAAAAATTGGGTGGGAAAGAGCCTGTTTGTCCAATTTTTACGCCATTAAAGTAAACTTCATCGGCATCGTCGATGTACCCCAATTCCAATACGATTGACTTCTGCTCCATACTAGCCGGCAGAACAATTGATGTGCGGTACCAGGCAAATCCATCGTACCCGCGAAATCCTTCATTTTCCCAACGTGCCGGCACGCGAATATCACCCCAGTCAGAATCGTCGTATTGCGGCGACGCCCATTCAAGATGATCACCGATCCGGAATTTCCACAGACCGCGCAAATCCCTTATGTCTGGCTCAAAAGCTGATGCCAACATCGTTGTGCCAATCAACACAACTGCAGTCAAGATCATTCGTATGGAGGTTAATTTTTTCATGTCAATCAAACAAACGCAAGAGGTCTCGTAAAAACGAATTGAAACTATCATCTGGCTGAGGCTGATTGTTCTTTTCCCTGAACCGCTTTACTTCATCAGCGGTCGTGATTCCGACAGGTCCCTCATAAATTCCACCATCCAGCTGAGTATCCGTCACTTCTACCGAAATGAGATTTTTACTTCGAACGATGTTCATTGGAATTTTATAGATGCGGTACAGTGTCCAGGCATTACCTCGGTTGAAACGAGAATAACCATCCAGGTCTTCCACTTGGCCAATTTTTTCACCATTCAGGTACACTTTATCAAAATCGTCAATCTTGCCAAGAACCAGGTACAATTCCTGACCTTTCAAGTTATCTGGCATGGTAAAACGTTTGTGATACCAAGCCGTTCCGTCAAAATCGCTGTATCCTTGGTTGTCCCATTTCATTGGCACATAAATATCGGCCCAGTTTCGATCATCCGTTTCGGGACTGTTCATATGACCAAAATTATCAATGCTGAATTTCCACGTGCCGCTCAGGTCCACGCTCATTAGCGATTGATCCTTGTCATCGTACAGGCCAAATTTGTCTGCGCGAATCATACCACCATCCATGGCCTCATCAAACACCCGGACGGCAATCACATTGTTTTCCGTTTTCAGCAACGAAACCGGAACGGCATACTGTCGCTCAACATTGTAAGCGGATCGGAAGTGGGGTGGAAACTTTCCGGTTTGCCCCACCTTTTTGCCATTGATGAATACTTCATCCACATCATCGATGTAGCCTAAATAAAGAATCACATTCCCTGCGGCAGGCAGACTTTGTATGTTGAAGTTTTTACGATACCAACCGTATCCATTGTATCCTTCGTAGTAGTACTCCCAAGCTCGTGGAGCGCTGATTTTATCCCAATCAGAAATATCGGTTGCCGGATCAGCCCAGGATGGGTCATCACCCACAGTGAACCACCAGTTTCCTTTCAGATCGACTAGATATTTCCAGTCTGAAGCCTTCAGCTTCAAAGGGCCAAAGGCTGCCAGCAGGAAAAGAATGACGATTGTTAATCTTCGGTTCATGATTGAGATACTTTGGTGTACAAGATATTCAAAAACTCAATGATTCTAAAATACGTGCTTCATCAGTTCGCTTCATAACGAAGGACAATATCGAAGGTGTATGCATTGCCAACCAAAACCTTTTCTGCTTCAATGTTATTGTTGGCAAATAAATATTTCACGTAATTTCTGGCATCAGGATCATCACTGATCACCCGGAAAACGGTCAACGACTGGTCTTTATTCACCACGAAGCTTACTTTAACGGTTTCCCGCATTAAATTAATGTTGTGCGTGTAAAAATAATTGTTCCAGTGAGCGATCTCCTTGTCAAAACTAGCTTTGATGTCTTCATTCAGATTTCTTCTTGCCATGCTTGTTTCCGACTCCCCGGCTACTGCATAACTTGTCATCATCATAACTGCGATAACTACCATAAAAAATTTTTGTGTTTTCATTACTTTGGGCTTTACTTGTTATTAATGTTTCATTGTTTTGTATCACAAAGTAACGGCCCGGATGTAACCCCACTGTCAAACGTTTATAATAGCTTGTCATAAGTTGTCATAGAAATGTCACAGGGAAAGATAGTCTCAGTTTCCAGAAAAGGAAGTCGCAGCATTTAGTCACAGGTTGTAGATTGAGCTCTTTTTAAACAGGCTGAAATTTAATTGATCAATTTAATTGCGGACATGGGGTTCGGAATTTGTTTTTTGGATTGTGGAATTTATAACACAAGCCTGGAAAATGTGAAGTAAAAGAAAAATACGGTAGGGCCATGACATGTCGTGGGCGTGCTACTTTTTCCACAATCAGTAAATTATCAAACCGAAAACAATGCCTCTTTCTTATGGCAGCTTTTGGAATTTGTGATTTTTTCTTTGGAATTTAAAGCACCAGTTTATACCCAATTCCATGGACTGTAATGATGTGCTGGCTGTCATCCGTATCAATTTTATTGCGAAGACGAACGATGAAGTTGTCCACCGTGCGGGCGGTGGGTTGGTAGTCCATGCCCCAAACCCGGTCTAAAATATCGTCGCGGGTGACGATGCGGCCGGCATGCTTGTATAAGTAATGCAGAATTTCAAACTCCTTGTGCGACATTTTCACAGGCTCGTCATTTTGCCAGGCCTCAAAATCATCAAATGATACGCGAAGTTGACCAATTGTAACCGTTTGCGCCGAATCCTTTGATTGGCCGGATGATGTACGGCGCAAGATCACTTTGATGCGGGCCAGCAATTCGCGCAGGCTAAATGGTTTGGTTACGTAATCATCTGCACCAAGCTCGAGCCCAAGCACTTTGTCGAGCTCTTCGCCCCGCGCTGTTAATAAGATGATGGGCGTGTAGTTGCCATCAGCCCTGGTTTTCTTGCACACGTCAAAGCCGGACATACCGGGAAGCATGACATCCAGCAACACCAAATCATACGAATCAGCCTGCAGCTTTTTATAGCCCTCGTCGCCACGATTGGCCGTATCCACTTCGTAGCCCTCAAATTCCAGGTTATCACGCAAGCCAATCAACATGGCTTCTTCATCTTCTATGATTAATAGTTTAGACATGTTATTGTTTTTTTACCGGAAATTTTAAAATAAATGTACTTCCTTCGCCCAACCTACTGCGTAACGACACACTGCCACCATGCGCTTTCATCATTCGTTTCACCAGGTTCAAGCCTAAGCCGGAACCTTTGGCTTTGTGCGCCAGATCACCTTCAGTGACCCGGTAGAACTGGTCAAAAACGTGCTTCTGATTTTTGGGAGCAATGCCAATTCCATTGTCTTCCACCTCAACCCAAATGGCTTTTTGCTTTTTCAGCAGGCGGATGTCTATTTTTTTGTTCTGATCAGCCCCATATTTGATGGCGTTGTCCACCAAATTCACCAACATCGTTTTAACGACTTCGCTGTCCGCGTAAGCCAATGCTTCATCAACCTCAGAATTAAATTGACAATCAACCTGTGCGGCCTTAAGATGTGATTTTAGCGTGGCTAGCATTTCAGGAACCAATTGTGCAAGGTCGATATTCTCAAACCGGTATTTAATGCGGTTTTTTTCTAAACGGGAAAAATTCAGAATCCGGTTTACAATGTCAGTCAATCGGGCACTCTCTTGCTGAATGGTATTCAGGTATTCCTGCTGTTTCTCTTCTGTTTTCAGACGTTTCATTAGCAAAGTTTCCGAATACATGCTGATCAACGCCAGCGGCGTCCGTATTTCATGCGAAACATTCGAAACAAACTCCGATTTTAGCTCTGCCAATTTCATTTCCTTTCGAATATTCCAAATAACGAAAAGCAGGCCCAGGATCACCACGATACTTAACCCAAGGAGGGTGAAATTATCTCGTTGGGTGCGTTCTGTTGCCAATTCCTCAACCGTTTTTGCTTTGAGTCGAATCCCCAATTTATACGCTGGCAGATACCACATCTGTGCTTTTTCGGTTGCTTCGGACAAACCGGAATTTTCTTCGGTACTGTAAATCGTATTTCCCGACAGGGAATCGGAAACACTGATGAAAAAAAGATTTTGAGCAATCTGTTGAATTTGTGGACTCATGGTTTGTAGAACGAACTCCTTTGGATTGATCATCAGTTGGCAAACCTGCTCGCCATGTCTGTTCTTGGTGAGGAAATAAAACATCAAGGTGCTGTCGTTTACTGTTTTAGTCTCAATGCGTTGGTAGTTCGATTTGAAATAATCCTGCAAGCGTTTAAGTTGGTTCATTGGAGGCCAGTTGTCCAGCTGATAATTGTGATTGAAAAAAGCTGCTTCAACCTGATTGGATTGGAGTTGCAGGAAACGAATCGCCAGCACGGACTGGTTATTCTGAAAAATATTATACACTAGTCCCTGCATCACATTACCGCTTGGATCAACCGGTTGATCGAGACTTTGGCTCCATTGTTTCACCACATTTTCAGAATACTGATTAACCGAATACAGGATTGATTCCAACTGTGTACTGAAAACACGCTGGACCATCAGTTCATTTTTACTCAGGGCTGAAAATTCGCGAACCAGGTAAAAACTGATTGGCAAAGCAACAATAATCAACAATACGAGACTTATTTTAGCGATTGTCCGGCCCATTCGGTTAAATTCAGTGTTTCAGAAACCTGATAAAGGTATTAAATCAGTACGAAATATCCGATGCCCTCCATCAGGGATGTATCATGTGACTGTTGACGCTGCCAAATCGATGTATCTAGGTATTTTATTCATCACTTTAAAAAGTTAAATTATCAACGCATCAATTATAACATATGCGCAAAAAAACTCGCTTTTTAAGACGACATGGAATGTAAACGAAAATGCCCGAACAAACTGAAAATCAATTAAACATAGTTATTTGGATTTATTCTAAACAAGCTGTAAATTGTATCATGTTGATTCAAAAAAGAAGTTTGAGTCGTTGGATCCGATCTAAAAAAAATTGATACACCAAAAATCAAATCGTTCTTACTAAAAGTTTCCCGGCTACATAACTATGAATTGCGGTGTATGAAAAAAATGAGTTCACTTATTCTTGTGATTATCTTTTTGGGTACAGAAGTCTTTTCCCAGGAAGCACCTAATTCTTCTAAGTACAATGAATCATATTTACAGGAAGTAGTACTCGTTAAAATTAAACCGGAGAAAATAACCAGAGCAAAGGAAATCATTCAGCTATACCAGGAAGCCAGCAAGGCGGCGTGCATCAACTACCCCGAAGTTTATTGGTTACCCAATAGTGACTATGACTTGATGTTAATTTGGAAGGTTAAAAATGGACGGCTGGAAAATGACTGGACAAAATCTCCAAACAGCCAAAAGTGGTGGCAGGAATTATTAAGACAGCAAGGATCTGAAGAAAACGCAAAACAGTTGGTCGATGAATATACCCGATTGGTTGAGCAATCAACCAACTATTTAAGTTCAGTTGAAGTAATCCCTTGACAATTCTTAATAAGAATTTCGGATTTCAGTCCTGATCGACAAATTTTAAAAACCCAAAACTAAATTCATTTTGTAATGAGAAAAATTCATTTTTTACCCCTCGTTTTTCTATTCCTTTTCGCATTAACCACCAATGCGCAGGAGAAAGGTCAGTTGTGGTATTGTGATGTCGAAACAGTTCTTCCAAGTTCCATTTTCGACTACCAACAAATGAGTAAAGAACTGGCTGATCTGGCCAAAGAAAACGATTTCCCGTTTTCCTTTTACATCTGGTCCTCCCGCGACCTTGATTATATGATCTATTACCCGATTAATTCATTGGAAGACATTGATGAAATTAATCAGGCATGGGACAATATGATGGAAAAATGGGGAAAAGAAAAATCATCCGCTTTTGGTCAGACCAAGGAAGGCAACCGTTCTTTCACCTTCCAGGAAGACCCGACTTTAAGTTACCTCCCTGAAACATCCCGACTTGATCCTGGTGACGCAAAATACCTGCAATACCAGGAATTTGGAATTATACCGGGTAAAGATGATGAATTAAAATCTGTAGTTGCTGATGCCTATAAATTGCTGAGTGATAAAAAATACGACGATGCCTGGCACATGGCGAGAGCGGGTATTGGTATGAATACGCCAGGATTGATTAGCTGGTCATTCGGGAAAGACCGTGACGATTTTTATGCCCAGGATAAAAAGTTCCAGAATGAATTTGGAGAAGCTTTTAAACCATTAAACAAACGATTTATATCCTGTATAAAACGAGTTAAAAATGTCGAATTGTTTTACCAAAAAGATTTCAGTTATGAAAAAGAAAATTAATGCATCACTAACCTTATTTCTAGTTCTAATTCTATCGGGCACATTGCTCATGCCCTCTTGCAGCAATCCCAAAAAAGAAGCTCCTCCAGTGACGACAACGTTAGGAGTTTTTACTCCCTACTCTTTCTTCCCGGAAACCTTAAACGGGAAAGTGAAAACAGTGAAAGAAGTGAATTATTGGGCGAACGACAACTCAGGAACAATTACTGCCGGAGACCGCATCTCCATTGCCGCCCGGGACACTTTTAACTGGACCAACGATATCCTGGTTTCTTTTGATCCGGAAGGCAACATTGAAAAATGTGTTTTCCTGGATGAAAATGATAAACCGTTTGGAGAATGGGACGTAGAGATGCAAGACGGTAAAATGGCAAAGGCCAAGTGGCTCGCCAATGACACCACCAAGAACTACATCGACATTGCCCATCCAGACGAAAACACCATCGAGATGAAACGCTACAATGCCGAAACGGACACCCTGAGAAATTCGTCGACAATTAAACTTGACCCGGATGGTAAACTGATGTCTGTCCAGTTCTTCAATTACAAGGATGAACCCCTGAACGAATTTAAATTTTCCTATGGACCAGATGGTAAGCTTGACAACTATGCCATTTCGCGTGACGACACGGTTCGTGGTGGCATGAACTTTCATTTCAACGAAGAAGGTTTTGCGCAATCACAGGAAGTATATAACACATCGAACGATAAGAAGGAAAGTTATATTTATAATTACACCTACGACGATCAGGGTAACTGGACCGGTTACACGGGTTATAAAGACGGCAAGCCGATTGTCATTTGTAAACGCACATACACGTATTACGAAGAGTAAATCCCTCCCCCCTCATAAACTCCGGGCCCAACTTCCCCCCTTTGAAGTTGGGCTTTCTTTTTTTCTCCTCACTGTGGATATCCTCTTCACAAAAAATTTCGATCGAGGTATTGTTGAAATTTTTCCTTGTACTGGTCGCTCACGGGAATACGGACCAGACCATCAAAAATAATGCGATTGCGCTCCACAACAGAAACTTGCCTAAGATTGACAATGTAGGAACGGTGCACTCGCATAAACTGGTCAGCCGGTAATTTTTCTTCTACTGATTTCATGCTGAGCAGCGACATGAGTGGTTTTTCATTCACAAGGTGAAAACGCACATATTCGCGCATGCCTTCCACATATTGGATATCATTGATGTGAATGCGGACAATTTTGTATTCGGACTTGATAAACAGTGATTCATCATTGCTTTCCAACTTTTCTGCTGCTGGTTTGGCCGGCTGAAAACGCTCCCGCGCCTTGCTGGCGGCTTTTAGGAAATGGTCGTAGGCAATAGGTTTGAGGAGGTAATCAATCGCATCTACCCGGAAACCTTCGACTGCAAATTCGCTGTAGGCTGTCGTGAAAATGATTTTCGGTGGGTTGGCCAGCGTTTTCACGAAATCCATCCCACTCAGCCCCGGCATATTGATATCGACAAACATCAAATCAACAGACTGCTCATTCAGGATTTCCATGGCTTCAAAAGCACTGCTGCAAGCACGCACCAATTCCAGGAAAGGCGTCTGCTGAATATAGGAAACCATCTGTTTTAACGCCAGTGGTTCGTCGTCGATAGCCAAGCATTTTAATATCATTTTAACGGCAGTTTTAGGGTCACTTCAAAAATGAAATCCTTGTCGGAAATCTGCAGTTGATAGCTGTTCCCATAAATTAAATCCAGTCGTTTTTTCACATTCTCCAGTCCCACGCCTGATGATTCTTTGTTTCCTTCATTTCGGCCAGTTGAGAGACCGTGTTTTTAATCGTGAAGTTCAACTGGCTGTTTTCAATAAACAAATGCATGGCAATGGTTGCCTGATGTTGATGACCAACACCATGCTTGAAGGCGTTTTCAATAAACGACAAAAAAATCAGTGGAGGCACTGTCAGATCATTATCGAATTCGGGATAATGAAACGTAACCTTCAAGTCCGACGGATTAAAACGCAGGCGCATCAACTCGATGTAATTTTGAATAAAAACGATTTCCTTTTTCAAGCTTGAACGCCCCTCCTGGTCCGAATCGTAAAGCAAATAACGCATCAATCCTGAAAGCTTGATGATCGCGTCTTTCGCATCTTTAGGATCCAGATCGACCAGCGCATGAATGTTATTCAAGGTGTTCATGAAGAAGTGTGGACTGATCTGGTATTTTAGAAAGGCCAGTTCTGTTTTTAGCTGTTGTTGCCTGGCTTCGAAGTGTAAGCGTTCATTTTCAATATTTCGGACAAAGAGCTTGATTCCGGTGTTGAATCCAACAATCAATAACGAAATAGCTACATTGTTGAATGTCATCACCATGAGTTGCCGGCCGCGTTCCAGTGGCGGATGAAACCGGGGTCCATCCGGAAGTGGCGGTGTTGCTGCTCTGGGTAGCATCGGATCAATGGCAGCAACCAAGTGACGTAAATACACAACCAATACAAATGTTGCCACCAATGCCAATCCATAAAAAACATACTTCTTTTTAAACAGCAAACGTGGCGCCAACAAGGAATTATTCAACAAAAAGACCAGCAAAAAAGGTAACAGCCGAGTCCACTCGATGAGAATCCGGTTCCAATGCACCCCATTGTGATAAGTAAACAGGATGGTCATCAGGAAAACAGTGGCCCATAAAATGAGATAAACCAGGCTTTCGAGTTGTTGAATTTTTTGAAACTGTCGCATGGATGTCAACGATTGATTTGCAAGATAAGAAAAAAGGGGATGTCCTGCCCAGAGCTAAAACATTTATAAATTACCCATAAAAACGTCATTGCGAACGTAGTGAAGCAATCTATTGAATCAATTCATTCATCGTTTTTCCAGCCATTGACAGGATTTTGCCATTTGATATGACAGTCAATCTTTTATTTGTTTTTATCATCTGTCTCTTTATTCCGTCCGAAAAAACACTGATACCCTACTCAACGAATTACCAAAGACAGATTTTATTATTTCATCAACCCAGGGTTAGCGACGAAGGAGCGTAACCCTGGGCTATTATTGTTTCACTCTTTCAGGGTGTTTTTTGACAGCTTTAAAAAATTGTCTTCGATTACTTTCAATTGTATTTTCCTTGTTTTCGGACAATTTCTCATTTCACCCAATAATAATTTGGAGGCGTCTCGCAATGACGGATTCTATTTTCAGCTATTCTTGTCCCGGTTGTCGGTCATGTGGGGGACGATGGTTTTCCAGAAATTGCTTGAATTGCTCTTTCTGGTCATCATTCATCACACTGGCCATTCGCCCCTCAAATTGTTTGCGCATAGTTTCCAACTTTTCGTGAGTTGCTTCGTGCTCAGCCCGGTCCTTTTCAACGATAGCGCGTACTTTCCTGAAATGCTCCAGATTCATTTTTACCA
>DATFMO010000565.1:0-3294 GCA_035266925.1 Sunxiuqinia sp.
GCTCCAGAATTTTTGCCTTTTTATAACGTGGATTTTTCTGATATACTTCCCAGATGGATTCAACCACCTCTTGAACTGCTTGGTGAAATTCTTTTTCACTGGGAGTTTTGGCCTCCAGGGCCACCATAAAATCGGTAATTCCTGTTTTCATCTTTTCGGTATTATCCAAAATGAATAACTAAAAAATTTAGACAAAGGAAGTGACGAAAATAACCTTAAAAACTGATTTAAATCCACTATTTACCGAACTTAACAATGTTTTAGAACAGTTTAGAAAAGGTTTGGATGACGATTCATTGCCTTTCGTTTTTCCAATGTAAATTTCAAAACAAATAACGAAACAGAGTTTGCTACCACCCAACTTTCAATGGTCGAATACACTGACATAATTTCCATCACAAATGTTACCGTTAAAAAACCTCAAATTCAACACATTGAAGGGTTAAAAATCTATAAATGAGAAATACGCCCCCAAACGCCCCGAACACTCCTCTAAGCCTGATTATTAAGCTATTAATCCAAATTCAAATCCTCCGAAACAAAACAACCCTCAAATCATTGAAAATCATGGCCTAAGTTTTGTCTTAAACTCCATGTTCTTTTTCTCGAGTGATGTTGAACCGATGGGAAATTTGAAGTTGAATAGGAATTGTAGAACATTAAAATTATACAACCATGAAAACAAAAATATTAACCATGTTGACAGTTGTTCTGCTAGGATTCGGAACAGTCACACAAACAAATGCACAGGATACCCTGAAAAACTCGGGGCAAAACCTTACAAAACAGGAAAAAAGAGAATTGCGCAAACAGCAGCGTGAAGCCTACAACCAGTCACAATTTGAAAAAGCTAAGTCGGCTTTGGAGAATGGCAACTGGGTACTTGAAGCTAACCGTCTTTACACCAAATGGGGACGTACCATAAATGTGAGCGATCAAACCAATTTTGTATCGTTAGAAAACAACACGGCATACATGCAATTGGCCTTTGACAACCGAATTGGACCAAATGGGCTGGGAGGTATTACATTGAAAGGAACTCCTTCTGATATAAAAATGACGGAAGATAAAAATGGAAACATTACTTACAGCATGACAGTACTGGGCAATGCTCTAACCGCAACCATTACCGTTCGATTAGGTGATGGAAACAGCTATGCCGATGCCGAAGTAAACGCCATAACTTCAAGCGCCCGATTAAGATTTGCCGGCTCATTGGTTCCAGTGGATGAGTCGACGACCTACCGCAGCGGAATGGACTTTTAAATGAAGTAGTTAAAAAACACGAAAGAAAGGCTTCCCTAATGGGAAGCCTTTCTTTTATTTTTATGGCGAATTAGATTAAACAATTCCCTGGGCCATCATGGCTTTGGCGACTTTCACAAAACCCGCAATATTGGCGCCGTCAACATAATTCACCCATCCATGATTGTGGTTTCCATAACGTACACACATTTCATGAATACTCTTCATTATCGTATGCAGCCGACCATCTACTTCATCACGCGTCCAATTCAGGCGCATGCTATTCTGGCTCATTTCTAAACCAGAAACTGCAACTCCACCTGCGTTTGCTGCCTTGCCCGGTGCATATAAAATTTGAGCTTTCAAAAATTCATGGACGGCTTCTGGTGTACTTGGCATGTTGGCGCCTTCGGAAACCACTTCACAACCATTTTTGAGCAATAACTTGCCTTCCTCGCCACTTATTTCATTCTCTGTTGCACATGGTAATGCGACATCACATTTTACGGACCAAGGACGTTTTTCGGCCTGATATTCACAGCCATACTTTGAAGCATATTCCTTGATTCTTCCCCGCTGATTATTTTTCAAATCCATGATATAGTCCAATTTTTCCCTGTCAATACCTTTGGGATCGTGGATGAAACCACTGGAATCGGACATGGTAACAACTTTCCCGCCCAACTCAAGAACCTTTTCAGCAGCATATTGGGCCACATTGCCACTTCCTGAAATAGCCACGCGCTTCCCGTTAAAGTCTTCACCTTTCCTTTTCATCATTTCCTGGGCAAAATAGACTGCACCATATCCAGTGGCTTCCGGTCGAATCAAACTTCCTCCCCACTCCAATCCTTTACCTGTTAACACACCCGTAAATTCATCGCGAATGCGCTTATATTGCCCAAACAAATAGCCAATTTCGCGACCACCAACGCCAATATCCCCGGCTGGGATATCGGTATTTGGCCCAATATGCCGCTGCAGTTCAGTCATGAAACTCTGACAAAAATTCATGACTTCATTGTCTGATTTATTCTTTGGGTCGAAATTCGATCCGCCCTTTCCCCCTCCCATCGGAAGGCTGGTCAGACTATTTTTAAAAACCTGTTCGAAAGCTAAAAACTTCAAGATGCTTAAATTGACTGT
This sequence comes from Sunxiuqinia sp., assembly GCA_035266925.1. Lineage (GTDB taxonomy): Bacteria > Bacteroidota > Bacteroidia > Bacteroidales > Prolixibacteraceae > Sunxiuqinia. The sequence goes on from DATFMO010000565.1 coordinate 2,392, forward strand.
TGGGTGAAAACGCAAACCACCTTTGTACGGGCCGAGCGCTGAATTCATCTCAATTCGGAATCCACGATTGACATGAACTATCCCCTTTTCATCCACCCAGGGCACCCGAAACTGAATCACGCGCTCCGGTTCAATGATTCGCTCCAAAATCCTCGACTGTAAATACTTTGGATTGTCTAACAGAAATGGGGTAATCGACTCAACTACTTCATGAACTGCCTGGTGAAATTCCTTTTGATGCGGATCGCAGGACTTCACATAAGACATGAATGTTTCAATAAATTGACCAGCTGTCTTTTTCATGATAATCGTGATTTATTTTAATGGTTATCCGCATTTTTACCTGGTTCGCAAATTCCTGCCAGGCGTCAGACTGAGATTCTCCCTGCTTGCCCCGGCCCTAAAGGGAGCAGGGAAAATCAATTCGCTCCCTTAAGGGCTTCGGGCAAACGAATTGATTTTCAATACTTCATTCTGCTTTTAGGTATGCATGCGGATACCCATCTTATTTTTTATATTAATTTCGCAAACAAACCACGATCTTACAAGCTGTTTTCCAACAGACTATGTGATGCTCAAAATTACGATCTGAAACCAGAACGAATAAGAAAATTTCATTTTTATCAATTTTCGCCATTGAACTTCATGAATTTTCAATTCATGGAATCAATACTCAACTTACAGGTAATCAGTTAAAAGTCGATTATTCGCAAAAATCACTCAAAATTAGAGGCACTAAATCACCTGTTCATGAATGAATCACCCTACTTAAACACGAAAAACAACAATTTCATCAAATTATTCATCAAATAATATGATAATAAGTTTGAGCGGCGTAATTTTATAACCCAATTGGGACAATAACAGAAGAATGAAAACTTATTATCCGACAATACAGAAAAC
>DATFMO010000566.1:0-2001 GCA_035266925.1 Sunxiuqinia sp.
TCTTTCACAAAATTGCTATCATATTACAAAAATGAAGCACACTTCAGACTTAAAACAACATTTTTGTAAATTAGACCTTACAAAGTAAAAGTGGAGTCAAAAAAAATATAAGAGCAAATCAGCTGTTACTTTGGCCTGTTACGTCTGGACATGAACTGGAGGGAGAATGGTGATTTTCTTTGGCGTTGTTGTTGCATACTTCGTTACGACTGGAGGTAAAATGTGATTACGAAAAAAAACTACATGCCGGAGCAACCCTTTTTTCAACTATCGACGACAGGCTATGTATCCCAATTGTCTCTATGCGGCAGAGGGGTGGCCCAATATTATAGTTTTGTGAATCTGAATGCAGATAACGACATCACCGCTGTTCCGGATGGGACAATTGACATCATCTTTCAATGTTCGGGCAATCATCCCAGAGCGCAAGTGTGCGGCTCCGTCAAGAAGGGGCGACAGGTCAAATTTGAACTGGGAGTAAAGTATTTCGGAATTAGATTCTTTCCCGGAACGGCAGATGCGTTGTTACAATGTCCTCTCAATCTATTTACCGATCAGGAAGTTCTCCTTGAAAATGTTTATGACAGAGCGGATGAGTTAGTAGAACGGATCAGTAATGCCACCTCGTTCAAAGAACGTATCTGTCTCTTTGAAAAATATTATGCAAAACGGATTCGGGAAAATTCGGACGTGTCCACATTGATCCCCTACCTGATTGATAAGATCAACAAGTCTCACGGAGATATCAAAGTCGGCGATTTAGCGGAGGATACAGGCTACTCGACTCGTCACATAAGCGGACAATTTTCAAGGGCTGTTGGAATTTCGCCGAAACTGTATTCTCGCATCGTCCGTTTTCAGCGATGTCTAGGGTTGCTGTGGGGACAGGAACAACTGTCGTACGCCAGCCTTGCACAAGACAGCGGATATTATGATCAGGCTCATTTCATCAATGAATTCCGTGAGTTCTCACTTTGTACCCCTGCGCAGGCTTTAGGGATAAGTGTGCAGTAACACTGAAAGAAATATTAACCCTAGATTGGATCACTATGACCTGTCTAAAAATTTCGCAGATTGTCAGCAAAAGAATCTTCAATGTCAGTACGCTGAAACACCGTTATAGCGGGCTCCGACCCCAATCATTTCAAAATCTTACCTATCATCCAGAATAATTTCCCCGCACATTGCCCAAATGTACGCATCCCAAGTTTTCCAAACCGCCACCTGAATTAATTTTGCACACGCAACCACTTTTCGGACCACACAAAGAAAGTTTTATAATGCGATAAAACATTGTTAAACTTGACTTTTATAGGAAACACACGAGGTGAATTGAGCTCCCGGACCGTTGGTCGCGAATTGCCGATACGGCCATGTTATACTCGGTGACGAGAGGCGTGCTGTGGAATTTGTTGCCGGAATTGTAACTTATTCTGATTGATCGATTAGCTTTAAATTAAAGAAGACCAGTCCTGTTGTGGGGCTGGCCTTGTTGATATTTATATCTGACAAATTGTGATCAAAGTGAAATTTACACATCTGAATACAATAACAATTCAATATCGGGATAAGGGAATCTTAAATGAACATATTCAATAAAAGCTAAATATTGAACCAAATCATCTTTAAAAATATCCGCATTGCACAGACCAAGTTTACAAATGTGACTATATTCAAAGGAGGGACATCCCTTTCCAAAGCATACTGATGCATCGAACGTTTTTCAGAGGATGTTGACCTTGCCGTCATTATAGGCAAAGACCGCCCAGCTAACCAAATCAAGAAGCTACTCAAAAGAATCACCACAGTAGCGAGTGTGGATTTAAAAGAAGAACTGGAAGGCAGCAGCAAAGGCTCCATGATCCGTAAGATATACTATTCGTACCCAAAATCATTCGATGGAACATTTGGGCCTGTTTCAAATAAAACCTGAAAACTGATCCTGCTCTCATTCAATTTATCCTGCATCGCCAACAAGCACATACTGAACAAGTCATGAAG
>DATFMO010000567.1:0-9696 GCA_035266925.1 Sunxiuqinia sp.
ATCGACCGCAACGGCCACCGTGCTATTTTGAAGAAATCGCTCGATGAAGCCATGGCAACGGATTATCCCAAAGAGTACATGAAAGATGCTGTGGAAAGTAAATTGTTTGGTATCGGTGCTGAGTCGATGACTGTTGGCTCACACGACTTCTACCTGGGATATGCTATCAGTCGCAACAAGCTGATCTGCCTGGACAGTGGTCACTTCCACCCCACAGAACAAGTGGGTGATAAAATTTCATCATGCCTCCAATTTGTTGATGAATTGCTGCTTCACGTATCTCGTCCAGTCCGTTGGGATTCTGACCACGTAGTTACCATGAATGAAGAAACACAACTTATTGCCTCTGAAATTGCACGCAACGATTTCTTCTCACGTGTGAACATCGGCCTAGATTTCTTCGACGCATCCATTAACCGGATTGGCGCCTATGTTGTTGGAACCCGCGCTGCAAAAAAATCTTTTATGTATGCACTGCTTGAGCCGACAGCCCAACTGAAAACGATGGAAGAAGCCGGTCATAACTTCGAGCGTTTAGCCATGCTTGAAGAATTGAAATCGAAACCATTCGGAGCTGTTTGGGATTATTACTGCATGCAAAATAACGTTCTTGTCGGTGAAGATTACATCAGCGAAATTCAACAATACGAAAAAAATGTGCTGAGCAAACGATAAATCTCTGCTCATATAAATTGAAAAACTTTTGTTCTTCAGAATTTTCAGAGATGGATTTTCAGAAAGGACAAAAGTTTTTTTGTTTAAATAGGCTTGACTTCAAATCAATAACCCAAGATTATTGATTATATTTAAGAAACGTTTATCCGAATAAACTGACCATTTAAAAAAATCCGACCATCAAACTTGAACTTCATGAAAAAATTGGACACCAAACTGATGCATCCGCGTGACCAGATCAATCTAATTATTGGTAAAATATACCGCAGCGGCCTGACGACCACCTCTGGTGGAAATGTATCCATCATTGATGAAAATGGTGATATCTGGGTCACTCCGTCGGCTATCGACAAAGGCTCGCTTCGCCCATCGGACATCATATGCATGAAAAAAGACGGAACCATGATCGGGCGTCACAAACCATCATCAGAATTCCCGTTTCACAAAGCCATCTACGAAGCAAGACCGGATATCAAGGCGATCATTCACGCGCATCCGCCAGCATTGGTGTCATTCAGCATTGTTCGCCAAATACCCAACACCAATGTCATTCCACAGGCAAAGTATGTTTGTGGCGGCATTGGCTACGCCGATTATGAACTGCCGGGCAGCGAGCTGTTAGGTGACGAGATTGCCAATGAATTCAATAATGGGTTCAACGCTGTAATTATGGAAAACCATGGAACAGTGGTTGGTGGAACTGATATGATTGATGCATTTCAACGGTTTGAAACGTTGGAATTTTGCAGCCGGACCATTGTTTATGGCAGTACCATTGGCAAGCCTGATTACCTAACTGACGAACAGATCGAGGAGTTTGAACGACAAATCCCAAGACTACTTCCAGAACAGAAACAGGTTGAACATCCTTCTGACGAGCGGGCTATTCGTGAAGAAATTAAGAAAATCGTGCACCGGGCCTGCGAACAAGGCCTCATGATCAGCTCGTATGGAACGGTCTCTGTTCGGTGGCGTGAAAATGACTTTTTAATCACTCCAACCAGCGTATCGCGCTGGGATATTCAAAACGAAGACATTGTTCAGATCAAGGATGGCAAGCGCGAACCTGGAAAAATTCCAAGCCGTGCCACCTGGCTTCACCAGGAAATTTACAAACGAAATCCCAACATCAATTCTATTATCATGACACAAACGCCCTATCTTATGGCTTATAGTATCACTGGCGAAAAATTTGATGTCCGCACCATCCCTGAAAGTTGGATCTTTCTGCAAGACGTGCCCAATGTGCCATTTGGCTCTCATTTTGCCGGTGAAAAAACCCTTGTTGAAATGGTTTCTGACAATACGCCAGCCATCCTAATCAATAACGATTCGATATTAGTTACCGGCGACAAATTACTAGGCACATTCGACCGGCTGGAAGTGGCGGAGTTCAGTGCGAAATCGCTCACTCTGGGCGCTTCATTGGGGCAACTGGTACCGATCAATCCCGATCAGGTGGAAGAATTGCGGAAGAAGTTCTTAAGTTAGAAGTGGTTGTATCCTGCCACGAATTGACGGTAACCGATATATGCTCGTCCATTTCAACATTGATAAGATTAAATGAGTATCTGCATGCATACCTAAAAGCAGAATGAAGTATTGAAAATCAATTCGTTTGCCCCAAGCCCTGAAGGGAGCGAATTGATTTTCCCTGCTCCCTTTACGAGGGCCGAGGCAAACAGGGAGAATCCCAGTCTGACGCCTGGCAGGAATTTGCGAACCAGGTAAAAATGCGGATAACCATTAAGATTATTTAAAGCTTCTTGACATTTACAACGCTTACCAATGATTATCTTTGTGGACTATTTTATGCAAACAAAAATGAAATTCATGAACCGATTCCTTATTTTCCTGGCCATTATCTTCACATCGGTTTCCTGCAGTGTTCAATCTAAATTGAACCATCAATATAAAGGCGAAACAATCGAAACAGTGAAATCAAATTTCCCGACTATTCCTTACTCAAAAGCGTCGTTGGCAAACGGGAACACGCAATATGATTTCACCAAGCAAGAACGACTAGCCAGCACCACGATCAGCCAGGGAGATGCCACATTGGATCCAATGCATTCTCCATCAGTCCTGAAAATAGAACACTACATCTTCATAATCGACAAAAATAACCTGGTAGTCAGCTCGAAATACGAAAAAGACTACAAACGACTCGGACGGTGAGAATATTTTAAGCAAAAATCACCGGCATTTTGGAATTTTTTTTAGTTTTGCACTCACGTTTCCGGCGGATAGTCAAATAAACATTTCGTCGCTTTCATTCTTAAGAAATTAAAAGAACGCCCAGATGGTGAAATTGGTAGACACGCCAGCTTGAGGGGCTGGTGACCGATTATGGTCGTGCAAGTTCGAGTCTTGTTCTGGGCACATCTTCAAAATCAAAAAAAACAGTAAAAGCGCTTAAATTCAATGATTTAAGCGCTTTTGTTTTAGGTGCCCATTTCAAAAATGGACACCTAAATATCTGTTTCAAGGGACCATATGGTGTCCATAACTCCCCTCTCCACTCCATGGACACCTAAAACTCTATAATTATTTGATTTTAAACATCTTAATTGGCTTATTTTGACACAATTTGCTGTTTTCATTTTGACTGTAGATCAGTAATTTTAAGCGTCAATCGAAGCCATGAACAAACTTTAATAAGGAAATAATTATGAGAGTTATTTTCATGTATTACTTGAGACGATCAAGGGTAAAACAGAGTGGGCAAATCCTAATTTATGTATGGTTCACGGTTAAATCAAAAAGAGCAGATCTTTCTACCAGTAGTTTTATTCACCCGAAATACTGGAGCCAGCCTGGACAATGTGTAAAAGACAAAGCTCCCGGGGCCTATACGATTAATGAAAGGTTAATCAAACTAAGAACAGAGATCCAGGGCTTGTACTACCAGTTCAAGTCAAATGGGAAAGAGATTACGGTTACCGCGATAAAAAATGAATTGCTTCAATATTCCAAATCAAAAGGAGTACTGGAAGTGTTCGATTATTATCTGGAAAGTATATTGGCGAAACTTAAAAAGGGGTACGCTATGGAAACATACAAACACTATAAATCTTCCCGTAAAAGATTAGCTTCATTTATCAATTTTAAATATAAGTTAGCTGACTTTCCTTTAAATTCGATCAATTATAAATTCCTTGACTCATTTGATGTCTACCTAAAGCAGGAACATAATGTCCATCAAAATACCGCCTGGAATTATCACAAACATTTACGACGAGTTTTAAACCTTGCAGCCTCAATGGAGGACATCCAGAAAAATCCATATAATAAATACAAAGTCAAGCTCGAAGAAACTCATCGTGAATTTCTAACCTCTGAGGAGCTTACAAGAATTGAAGTAAAAGAAATACAGATTGAGCGCCTAGCCGTCGTAAGAGACATTTTTGTATTTGCATGTTATACAGGGCTCTCCTACTCAAATATCTCCAAATTAGGCAAGAAGCATTTAAGAATTGGAAAAGACCAAAAAGAATGGATTATTATCGACCGAACAAAGACGAAAAATCGTTGTAGGATTCCAATACTCCCAATAGCTAAAGAAATACTGGATAATTATGAGGAGTATCCGTCATAAACACCCCATTACGACACAATTGCTAGTTATAAATCCTTTACATGTTGGAATTTCTAATTTTGAGATTCAAATAGCGGATTATAGTATCAATTGTTTTCATTTAATCTCTATTTATTTTCCTTTATTTTCGATTTATAATTGTGATTTTCGCTTTAAACATTGAAATAATCAATATATTTGACCTGCTTTACAGAGATAAATACATTGACGTAAGATTTTTCAACTATTAAAAAGATGATGTTACCACAACAAAGAAGGGAAAAAATCCTGGATCTGATCCGGGAAGATGGACACGCTAAGGTACTACAACTAAGCAAAATATTCAAAGTAACAGAAGTGACTATCCGGCAGGACCTGGAAAAACTTGAAAAAGAAGGTTTCATTGAACGGGAACATGGCGGCGCCTACCTTAAAAACATTGGGGCGAATGTAAAAAACATTGCTTTACACAACCAGGAAAACCTCCCCCAAAAAGCAGCGATCGCCAGGAAGGCACTGAAACATATTAATGACGGTGATACGATCATCTTGGATTCGGGCTCAACAACCACAGAAATAGCCAAACTGATAACGAACTTTAAAAACCTGACTGTCATCACCAACTCTCTAAATATTGCACTCATCCTCGGCGTTGACACAGAAATCAACCTTGTTGTTACCGGTGGCGAATTTAAAGCCCCCACTCTATCATTAACGGGCCAGAAAGCTGCTGACTTTTTTGATGGGCTACATGTAGACAAACTCTTTCTCGCCACGGCCGGAATTACATTAAAATCAGGCCTCACATACCCCAGCATAAGCGACATTGTTGTAAAGCGAGCCATGATCGAATCAGCCAACGAAGTTTTTCTGGTCGCTGACTCCAGCAAAATTGGAAAAAGCTCGTTTGCCAGCCTCGGCGCCCTTTCACTGATTGACTACCTGATTACTGATTCCCGGATTAACGAAGAAGACATTAAAATGCTCAATATCAATGATATAAAAATGATTATTGCGTAAAAAGAATGACTAACGTTTTTTCTTTAAGCCTTCCCTCAAAATGGCTCCCAGAATAACCATCCCAAAAATTACCTGCTATTGGCAATAAATAATTGAAAATGATGTAAAATTCACTATTTCTTACCCGTGTGAATTCAGGCAATTATCGTCAATAAATCACTATTTTATTCACATTAAGATGGCAATACAATATTAAATTATCAGCTTTTATTATTTTTTTCCTTTTCCAGCCCTTTTGCTTTCGTTTATTTTCTTTTATATTTGTTTTGAAAACAAATGAACCATTTTTTAGAAGACAATAATTTCAAAATACAACAACATAATAGATCAAATATCTAAAAATGAACAGCCCACAGCAATATATTCTAGCCATTGACCAAAGCACATCAGCTACCAAAGCCATTTTATTCAACAAACAAGGCAAAGTAGTGCACCGGGTAACCGTTGCCCACCAACAATTTTACCCGCAACCGGGATTTGTGGAACATGATCCGGTTGAGATATTCGAGAACACAAAAGCCGTCATGCAAAAGGTACTTCAGGAAAAGGCAATCGATGTTGATGAAATAGCCAGCATTGCCCTGACCAACCAACGCGAAACCGTGATGGTTTGGGATAAAAACACGGGGGAACCAGCTTACAATGCCATGGTTTGGCAGTGCCAACGCGGTGCCCCCTATTGCCACGAATTAAAAGAAAAAGGCTACGACGAGCTGATCAAAAGCAAAACCGGATTATTGATCGACCCCTATTTTTCCGCTTCCCGGCTACATTGGGTCATGCAAAATGTGGAAGGATTGAAACAGCGGGCTGCCGCAGGAGAATTGCTCCTGGGAACCATGGACACCTGGGTACTCTGGAAACTGACTGGCGGAAAAGTACACGCCACAGACTATTCCAACGCTTGCCGCACGATGCTGTTTAATATCCACTCGCTAAAATGGGACGATGAATTGATTTCGCTTTTTGGCCTCGAAAGAAATATGTTCCCCGATATTCGCTTCAGTGATGAAGTCTTTGGACACAGTGATCCCGATGTCATTTTCGGAAGAGCCCTGCCCATTGCCGGCTTGCTGGGCGACTCGCATGGCGCGCTGTTTGGGCAAAATTGCTTCAGCGCCGGGATGGCCAAATCGACTTATGGCACTGGTTCGTCCATCATGATGAATATCGGCACCAAACCACTCGATGCACCGCAAGGGCTGGTGACTTCCATTGGGTACAGCATGAATAAACAAATTCATTACGTATTCGAAGGAAACGTCCATTGCACCGGCGACACACTCAATTGGTTGAAAAATGAAGTGCAATTGATCAACGACGCGTCTGAAACAGAACCGCTGGCAAAATCGGTCGATGATAACAACGGCGTGTATTTGGTTCCGGCATTTGTTGGTTTGGGCGCACCCTATTGGGACAACGAAGCCCGTGCCTGCCTGTCGGGCATGCCACGGAACACAACCAAAGCACACATTGTACGCGCTGCACTCGAAAGCATTGCCTACCAAGTGAAAGATCTAATTAAGCTAATGGAAGAAAAAGGCAACATTGAACTTCAGGAGCTCCGGGTAGATGGAGGCCCCACGCGCAACAACTTCCTGATGCAGTTCCAATCAGACATGCTCGCCCATGAAGTGGCCCGATCGGATATTGAAGAAGTTTCGGCGCTGGGTGCCACCTTCATGGCCGGGTTGGCAACCGGCTTCTGGAAAGACCTGGAAGAAGTTGAATCGCTCCGTGAGGTGGAACGTGTTTTCAATCCAATTATGGAAAAGGAAGAAACAGAGGAACTTTATAAAGGCTGGCAAAAAGCTGTAGAGCGTGCCCGCCTATCTTAAATCAATCAAATTCTGCAAACAATAAAAATACGATACAATGAAACTTAAAAAACAAACATTTGGCGTGATCATCGCCACCCGGAACATTTTCAACTACAAACTAGCTGTTGAAGCAAGGGAAAAAGTTTTGAAAAAGTTAGATAGCATGGGTTTTGGATACGTTATCCTTCCTTCTGAGGAAACACCGACCGGCAACATCGAAGGCTATGCTGACGCTGTAAAATGCGGAGCACTCTTCAAAAAGAACAGCGATATTATTGAAGGGATCATTGTCGTCCTTCCAAACTTTGGAGATGAGTTGGGAGTCGTAAATACAATTAAACTGTCCGGCCTAAACGTTCCAATTTTGGTACAGGCCTGCGATGACGACAACAACAAAGTAGACGTCAAAAGCCGTCGCGATGCATTCTGCGGAAAGCTCTCAGTTTGCAACAACTTCTACCAATATGGCATCAAATTCACCAATACCATCTATCACACTTACAGTTTGGACAGCGTTGAGTTCCGAAAAGATCTGTACAAATTCGCCAGCATCTGTCGCGTGGTAAAAGGCTTAAGCAACCTGCGCGTTGGCGCCATTGGCACCCGCCCTATCGGTTTTCAAACCATGCGTTACAGTGAAAAAATGTTGCAAAAATACGGCATCACCATCGTGCCGGTGGACATGTCCGAAATTATTGCCGCAGCCAACAAAATCGATGAAAACGATCCAGCCGTCAAAGTGAAAGTGGAGGCTATTCAATTGTATGGTGCCTGCGGAATTGCGTCGAAAGGTAAAATCGCGCACCAGGCGCGTTTCGGGCTGGCTGTTGAAAACTGGATCAACGATAACGATATTGACATTTCAGCTTTGCAATGCTGGGAATCCATTGAGAAAAATTACGGATGCGCTGCCTGTGTAACCATGAGTATGATGGGCGAAAAACTGATGCCGTCGGCCTGTGAGGTTGACGTGGCAGGAACCATTTCGATGTATGCACTGGCATTGGCAGCCAAAACGCCATCGGCGATCCTCGACTGGAACAACAACTTTGCCGACGACCGCAACAAGGTGGTGGCCACGCACTGCAGTAACTACCCGAAATCATTCTTCCAAAGCGAAATTGAAATTGGCAGTCTGGATGTTTTGGGAACTGTTTTGGGTAGCGAAGACACTTTCGGCGCTGTGAAAGGAAAAGTAGCAGCCGGCAACATGACTTATTTCCGAATTTCAACGGATGACAACAAAGGCATCATCAAAACGTACCTTGGTGAAGGTAAAATGACTGATGACCCTTACGGAATGGATGGCGGTATCGCAGTTTGCGAAATCGCCAACCTACAAAAGCTGATGAATTACCTGGTCAAAAATGGGTTTGAACACCACGTGGCCATGGTTCGTGGACATGTTGGTGAAGTTCTGGAAGAAGCTATTGGCAATTACCTGGGCTGGGAACTTTATAAACATGAATAATGAAGTAAGGCCACGGTACGCCGTGGCCATGTATTAAAAAAAATGATTTAAAAATCAGAAGCATATGAATCAATATACCGATCTGGAACTTCAGATAAAATCGGTGAAATACCGAAAGGCTTTGCTGAAATACATAAAAATAGCCAAAGCCGGGCACACCGGAGGAAGCCTATCCTGCACCGATATCCTGAATGTTCTTTACAATGATGTTTTGGGTGTGACACCCGAGAATTTTGCCGAAAGGCACCGCAACCGCTATGTGCAGAGTAAAGGACATTCTGTGGAAGCCTTGTACGTGGTTTTGGCCGATCAGGGCTTTTTCCCGGAAAGTGATCTGGAAACCCTGTGCCAGTACAAAACCAAATATGTGGGGCACCCCACCCGAAAGGTGAAGGGAATCGAATTCAACACGGGTGCACTGGGACATGGGCTGCCGATCTGCGCCGGGCTGGCACTGGCCGCCAAAAAAGACAAAACCGAACACAAGGTGTTCACCTTGCTGGGCGATGGCGAATTGGCCGAAGGTTCCAACTATGAGGCAGCCATGATGGCTTCCCACTATAAGCTGGACAACCTCGTGGCCATCCTCGACCACAATACCTTGCAAATTACCGGGCGGAACCGCGATGTATGCAGCCCCTACCCAATTGATGAAAAGTTTAAGGCTTTCGGGTGGAGTGTCGTTTCTGTTGACGGGAACAGCATTCCCGAACTTCGGAAAGTCCTGCATGAACTTCCGGCAGAGCAAGGAAAACCCACGCTGATCATTGCCAACACCGTAAAAGGAAAAGGCGTCAGCTACATGGAGGATGTCAAAAAATGGCACCATGGTGTCCCGTCAGACGAAGAGTACCAACAGGCTATGAGAGAGTTGGATGGACAGGAGAGAGTGCTTGAAGAACAACTAATTTTAAAATGATTATGACGTTACAAACACTAACAATAGGAAAAGCAAACCTGGAAGAATTTGCAGCAACATTGATGGAACTGGCTGAAAAAGACCCCAACATTTTAGCAGTGACCAGCGACTCCCGCGGATCGGGCAAATTGGGCACTTATGCTGAAAAATTGCCGGAACAGATTGTGGAAGTGGGCATTGCCGAACAGAACCTGGTTGGCGTCTCAGCCGGATT
>DATFMO010000568.1:0-2737 GCA_035266925.1 Sunxiuqinia sp.
ACCCTGAATAGAACCTTTCCCGTCGATTGCTTCTCCAAGGGTATTGATTACGCGTCCCAACAGGCCTTCTCCAACATCGATCGAAGCAATACGTTGCAACCGTTTTACAGTGTCTCCTTCCTTGATGTGTTCTGAAGGTCCCAAAAGCACGGCACCAACATTGTCTTCTTCAAGGTTTAAAACGATGCCTTTTACACCGGAGTCAAATTCGATCATTTCATTCGCTTCGACATTGGAAAGCCCGTAAATACGGGCAATACCATCACCAACCTGGAGTACTGTTCCAACTTCCTCCAATTCAGCTTCCGACTTAAAGCCTTCCAGTTGTTGTTTGAGTATTGCGGATACTTCAGCGGGTTTAATATCAGCCATTGTAATATCTTTTACTTATTGATTTCAGTTTGTAATAATGTTTCTTTCACTTTTTTGAGCTGTGTAGCCAAGCTGGCATCAATCTGACGATCGTCAACACGCAACACAAATCCACCCAATAAATCCTTATTCACCAATTCATTCAACTCAACGTGGGCGTTGTACTCTTTTTCAAGTCTTTCCTGAATGTGCTTAATGGTTGCTTTGGGTAAAGTGATCGCGCTGGAAATACGTGCCGTTTTTACGCCTTGTTCTTTTCGGTATAAATCCAAAAAGTTTCGGCAGATTCCGGAAATGTGCACTTCGCGCTTGTTCTCAGTAATCAGAACTAAAAATTTAACTGTTAGTTCGTTTACTTTTCCGGTGAATATGGATTTGAGTATGTTAACTTTCTGAGATGTTTTGACAACCGGGCTTTGCAGCAACAGTACGAAATCTGTGCTTTCAACAAGCAGCTTGGCCACCACATCGATATCCTTTTTCAAGGGATCCAGCAGTTGCTTTTCCTTGGCAAGGTTAAAAAAAGCTTTTGCGTAACGAACTGTTATTTTACTCTGATCCATGAATTATTTGAGTTTAAGATCGTTCAGGAGGTCTTCAACCATGCCTTCCTGAGTTTTCTTATCTTTAAATTCTTTCTTGATAATTTTTTCGGCGATGTCTATGGACAACTCTGTGATTTGTTGCTTCATCTCATTGATGGCAGCCTTTTTCTCGGCCTGAATTTGTTGTCGCGCTGTTTCAATAATTTTATCTCCTTCCTGACCGGCTTGTATTTTAGCTTCAGCCAGTATTTTATCCTTCACCTCCTTGGCTTCTTTCAGAATCACTTCTTTTTCCCGTCGTGCTTCAGCAATTATTTTCTCATGGTCTGCTTTCAGGCCTTTCACCTCTTCGCGGGCTTTGTTAGCCGATGACAAGGCATTGGCAATAGACGTTTCACGTTCTTTCAAAGCCCTTAGGATGGGTTTCCAGGCATACTTTTTCAGGATGTACAAGGTAATCCCAAAAATGATTAGCATCCAGAATATGGTTCCGTAATCCGGAGTAATAAATCCCATAGTTTTTGTCTTTAGTTTAAGCTATCAAGGCTCCCGGCAATCCCGGGAGCTGATAGCAAATGCCTAATAAAATTTCCTTAAACAAAAATTAGCAGGGCACAGATAATAACCGCGAAGAAGGCAACACCTTCAACCAACGCAGCCGCCACAATCATATTCGAACGAATATCACCGCTGGCTTCCGGTTGACGAGCAATGGCTTCCATCGCTCCTGCACCGATCCGGCCGATACCGATCCCAGCACCAACTGCTGCAAGTCCGGCACCAACACCAGCACCAAGCTCTGCTAACCCTAACCCGACGTTTCCGACAGATTCTGCTAATAGAATAAATAAAGATGTCATAATTTTGAATTTATATTAGTTACGAATGATGTTCTGTTGTTGCTAAGCCAAAATACAAGGCTGATAAAATAGTAAAAACATAGGCCTGGATGAATGCAACCAAGACATCCAACAAGACGATAAATACTGAAAAGGCAACCGATAATGGGGAGACAGCGTAACCCGCAAAAACACCCATCAATTTTGCAAAGATGAAGATCAGGCTAACGAATACTGTCACGATCATGTGACCAGCCAACATGTTGGCAAACAACCGCACCATTAGTACAAATGGCTTGGTGAACACACCTGTTAGCTCGACAATCGGCATCAACGGAAATGGATATTTCAACCACCAGGGAACATCGGGGTTGTAAATTTCTTTCCAGTAATGTTTGTTACCGTTCAGCGTGGTAATCACAAAAGTGAATAAAGCCAATACCATGGTTACTGCTACATTTCCTGTTACATTGGCGCCAAACGGGAAAATGGGAATTAATCCCATCAGGTTGTTCAGCAAAATGAAAAAGAAAACAGTTAATAGAAACGGCATGTACTTTTCGTACTTTTTATTGCCAATGGTTGGTTTTGCCACTTCATCACGAATAAAAATGATGACTGGCTCCAACATATTTTGCATTCCTGTAGGAACTTTGTCCGTATTTTTCCTCATTGCTTTGGCCATTGATAAAAACATCCAAAGCAAAATGCAAACGCTGAAGAAAATTCCAGCCACAGCTTTTGTGATCGAAAGATCAATTGGAAGGTCAATTACAGTACCCTCATCATTGAGCTCTTCTATCTTTCCGGCATTAGGGCCTTCATGGGCTATTCGGAAATGACGATACGTATGGTCTTCACTATGAAATTTAGATGACCAGAATACATTTACCCCACTTTTTTTACTATACAAAATGACTGGTAGAGGAATGTAAATGTCTGTTTCTCCGAATGTTGCAATGTGCCATTCGTGGGAGTCAG
>DATFMO010000569.1:0-6825 GCA_035266925.1 Sunxiuqinia sp.
ATGCAATAGCTATTTTCTAATCAATCATATCAAACCCACAATACGGAACCAGCACATCGGGGACTTTAATTCCTTCCCGCGTTTGGTAGTTTTCCAACAGCGCTGCAACAATTCGTGGTAATGCCAACGCACTACCATTCAAAGTGTGGGCAATTTGTGGTCTTTTTTGCCCTTCTTCGCGGAAACGAAGTTTCAAGCGGTTTGCCTGGAACGATTCGAAGTTGGAAACAGAACTCACCTCCAACCATTTTTCCTGGGCTGCAGAGAACACTTCAAAATCATAGGTCAATGCAGACGTAAAACTCATGTCGCCACCGCACAAACGCAGGATGCGATATGGCAGACCAAGCTTTTGAACCAATCCCTCAACATGAGCGACCATCTGGTCAAGAATTTGGTAGCTCTTTTCCGGGTGGGCTACCTGAACAATCTCGACTTTATCAAACTGGTGCAGGCGGTTTAAGCCACGAACATCTTTCCCGTACGAACCGGCTTCACGACGGAAACAGGCACTGTAGGCGGTGTTCTTCACCGGCAGTTGTTTTGCATCCAAAATCACATCGCGATACAAGTTGGTCACCGGCACTTCTGCAGTTGGAATCAGGTACAAGTTATCCTCAGTTACATGGTACATCTGTCCTTCTTTGTCCGGCAGCTGACCGGTTCCAAAACCACTGTCCTCATTCACCACCAACGGCGGCTGAATTTCCAGATAACCGGCATCGCGTGCTTCATCCAGAAAGAAGTTGATCAATGCCCGTTGCAAGCGCGATCCTTTTCCTTTATAAACCGGGAATCCGGCACCCGTTAGTTTCACGCCCAATTCAAAGTCAATCAGGTCGTATTTTTCAGCCAACTCCCAGTGTGGCAATTTGGCATCGCCCAACTCCGGTGTTTCTCCGGCTGATTTCACGACCTCATTGTCTTCCGGCGTTTTTCCTGCTGGAACGATGTCCGCAGGTAGGTTGGGCAATTGCACTTGCAATTCAAAAACCTCGTCATCAATTTTTGCAAAATCTTCATCCAGTTGTTTGATGCTCTCTTTTAATTCCGAAGTCCGGGATTTCGCCTTGTTGGCTTCTTCCTGTTTTCCCTCACGGAACAATTGGCCAATCTCTTTCGATAGCTTGTTCATCTCCGATTTGAATTGATCAGCCTGTACCTGAATTTCATTCTTCTTTTTATACAAATCGTTGATTTCACCAACAATGGCAGTAGCATCAAAATTCTTCTTTTTCAGCTTTTCAATAACCAACTCCGGGTTATCCTGGATAAATCTTAAATTCAGCATTTCTGAACGGGTTTTTAATTTTGTCGGGCAAAGTTATAAATAAAAAAATCTCCTGCCTCAGTGAAGACAGGAGATTCTTAATGCATATCTTAAAATCGCTTAGTTTACTGCTTCAACGGGTTCCACAGAAACGTACGATTTGTTGTCTCTTTTCTTTTTGAAAACAACAGTGCCATCAGTCAGGGCAAATAAAGTATGATCTTTTCCCATACCAACATTAGTCCCGGGATGATGAGCAGTCCCACGCTGGCGAACTAAAATGTTTCCAGCTTTGCAAACCTGACCGCCGTAAATTTTCACACCAAGTCGTTTGCTTTCCGATTCGCGTCCGTTTTTCGAACTACCGACACCTTTCTTATGAGCCATGGTTTAATGTTTTTAAGGGTTATCCAATAATTTCTTCAATCTGAATTTGAGTCATATACTGACGGTGACCGTTCTTCTTCTTGTAACCTTTACGTCTTTTCTTTTTGAAGACGATTACTTTGTCACCTTTCATGTGCTCCAGTACTTTTGCATTTACTCTTGCACCACGAACTTTCGGAGTTCCAACTTTGACTTTTCCGTCATTTTCTACCAAAAGAACATTTTTAAACTCAATACTTGTGCCTTCTTCTTCCTGAAGACGATGAACAAAAATCTTTTTGTCCTTTTCTACTTTGAATTGCTGACCCGCAATTTCTACAATAGCGTACATGTTCAATCTTTTTAAATTACCTCCGGCAGGCGTGAAACTAGCTGATACTCCACTTTTTAGAGCCTGCGCGAAAACTTTGGACTGCAAAAGTAGATATTTTTATCGGACACACAAAGATTTCATGATCTTTTTTGGTTTCAAGCAAGCAAGTTCATGAGGCCATTCGTACATCACTACAAAGGCTATCTCGTTCTCCCTATTTGGTCGCACAAAACGCATGATCATTTTTTGAATTTCACACGAATGTACTTCTGTACTTAGCACTTATGAAATTTTATCATCCTTCTTTGCCTAATCCAATCTTTGACAAGGTTGAGAAACAGTTCTGGTTTTTTAATGAAACACTAAAACAATTGTTATATTTGCTTGCATACACTTCTGATGTTCTAAGTTTATGCAGAAAAAGAAACTCAACATTCTCGGACTATCGGTTAGTCAAACGCAATCAGGTGCTTACGCACTGGTTTTGGCAGAAGAAAGTGGGGAGCGAAGAATACCTATCATAATTGGTCCCGTTGAAGCTCAGGCCATTGCTATTCAACTGGAAGGTTTGAAACCGCCCCGGCCTCTCACACACGATTTGTTTAAAAACCTGGCTTTTGCGTTTGATATTAATGTGTCCGAAGTCATAATTTACAAATTAGAAGAAGGAATTTTTTACTCGGAACTGGTTTGCGAAATGGGTGAAGAAGAGATACGGATTGACTCACGTACATCGGACGCTGTTGCGTTAGCGCTTCGATTTAAATGCCCGATTTACACCACCGAAGATATTTTGGAGAAAGCAGGTATTGTGATGGAAACCGAGGGTGACAATCCGGTTGAGTTTGAAGACTCTTCCTCTGACAAAGGAATGAAAACCGAGTTTGAAAACTACAATGAAAAAGAACTGAAAGAAATGTTGAACGAGGCCGTGACCAATGAAAACTATGAACGAGCCTCAAAAATCAGGGACGAATTAAACCGCCGAAAGAAATAAAGTCATTATCGAAACATTATTTTTCATCATTCCAAATTGAATAAAAGAATGATTAATTTTCAGGAGTGGTCCTGACCGTATTCAATTTTTTTGGATATTCGGGGAATAAAAAAATTTGACCAATGAAAAGACTGCTTATCCTGCTTGTTGCAAGCTTGTGTTTGCTAACCGCCCTACCCCAATCAACTTTCGCCACGAGTCAACAAACAACAAGCAGCACGCTGACCGATAGCGCGGCGGCCGAGACACAGCAACCAGCCGTTGAGCAGCAAACGAACAGGAAGACTTCGAATATTCTAATAAAGCGCGAAGGACAGCACAACTTCAGCTTGATCACTATTCTCCGTGGATTGCTGGGAATGCTGGTATTGGTAGGTCTTGGCTTCCTGGTTTCGCGCGATCGTAAAAATATCCCCTGGAAAACGGTTGGCGTTGGTTTGCTTTTTCAAATTGTATTGGCCATCGGTGTTTTGTATGTGCCGTTCATCCGGGCTGGCTTTGAGTTCTTCGGGGAAATATTTGTCAAGATCCTGGACTTCACTAAAGTGGGAAGTGAGTTCCTGTTTGGCACCCTGGTCGACATGAATAAGTTTGGAACCATTTTCGCATTCCAGATTTTACCCACCATCGTCTTCTTTTCAGCATTGACCAGTTTGCTTTTTTACTGGGGCATTATTCAACGCGTCGTTTGGGCAATGGCATGGGTATTCACAAAACTGATGAAAATTTCAGGAGCAGAATCACTTTCTGTGGCTGGTAATATTTTCCTGGGGCAAACAGAATCGCCCCTGATGATCAAAGCCTATTTACCGCGCATGAATAACTCTGAAATCATGTTGGTGATGACCGGTGGAATGGCCACCCTGGCTGGTGGCGTATTGGCTGCCTACATTGGCATGCTCGGTGGTAGTGACCCGGCCTTGCGGCTGGAATTTGCAAAACACCTGCTTACTGCATCGGTGATGGCTGCTCCCGGCGCTGTGATCTTCTCCAAAATAATTGTACCGAACCCGGACGAAGTCAATAAGGACGTTAAAATCAGCAAAGATAAAATTGGCAGTAACGTGCTGGATGCCATCACGAATGGAACTTCTGAAGGGTTGAAACTGGCGGTAAATGTAGCTGCCATGTTACTGGCTTTCCTGGCATTGATCGCCATGTCGAACTACATCTTTGGCAAAGTGGGCAGCTGGACACATTTGAATGAAGTCATTGCTCAAAGCACAGATGGACGTTTTAATGAACTGTCACTTCAGTTTATGCTGGGATACATTTTTGCTCCAATCATGTGGCTGATCGGGGTATCGCCCCACGATGTAATTTTAGTGGGCCGTCTTTTAGGTGAAAAGTTGATTTTAACCGAATTCATTGGCTACATCAGTTTGTCTGACTTAAAAGCAGCAGGTGCATTCGTTGACCAAAAATCCGTTATCATGGCGACTTATATTTTGTGCGGATTTGCCAACTTTGCTTCCATTGGAATTCAAATTGGAGGTATCGGGGCACTAGCTCCAAGCAAACGTGTCGTACTTTCCAAATATGGTTTGTATGCATTGATTGCCGGGACATTGGCTTCATTGATGTCCGCAACCATTATCGGAATGATTTTGGGGTAGATACTGCATCTCACTCCAAATCCACTTACGACTATACAGCGTCATCCTGAACTTTTTTCAGAATTTTTCTGGATTCAGGAAAGGTCTTTGATTTCTTCATTTTTGCATTTTCAAAGTAAGCGCGAAAAGGATTGCTGCATTTCCTAAATTTTATCGAATATTAAAGTTTCAATCTTTATTTTCCGTTCGTGTCCTCAAGCAGGACATGCTGATTTTTTTTCATTCCACACTTTCTCATAGTCCCTCCATCTCACACTCTCACATTCTTCTTCCAGCAAAATTTGTAAATTCCTGTTAATGGCGGGGGTTTCACGTTAATCTATGTTAAAACGAAAATCGGCGGCTTTCATTTTTTATAAATTCGTTCCCCGTTATCAAAAAATGTTTTACATGGATATCGTAGTTGACCGAGTTACAAAAACGTACGGTATTCAGAAAGCAGTTGACGATCTGAGTTTCTCAGTGAAAACAGGCGAAGTCCTGGGCTTTCTGGGTCCCAATGGAGCAGGCAAATCAACCACAATGAAAGCCATTACCTGCTTCCTCAATCCAAATGAAGGAGATATTAAAGTTGGAGGTGTTTCTATCCGAGAAAATCCCAACGAAGTTAAAAAACACATTGGCTACCTCCCGGAGAACAATCCGCTTTACCTGGACATGGGTGTGATTGACTACCTCCAATTTTCAGCCGAACTGCAGGGTGTTCACCCGGGCAGGATACCCGAACGCATTGCCGAAATGGTGCGTATTTGCGGCTTGAAAGGAGAAAAGCACAAAAAAATCCGGGAGCTGTCCAAAGGATACCGACAGCGAGTGGGACTGGCGCAGGCGCTGATCCACGACCCAGAGGTGTTGATCATGGATGAGCCGACCACCGGGTTGGATCCGAACCAGATCGTGGAAATCCGGGAACTGATAAGGAAGATCGGCCGGGAAAAGACAGTGATCCTCAGTTCGCACATCCTGGCTGAGGTGGAAGCAACCTGCGACCGTATCCTGATCATCAGTAAAGGGAAAATTGTGGCCAACGGAACCCCTGATCAGCTTCGCAAACAAGCTCAGGGCAATGAGGTATTGAACATCCGGATTGAAGGCGGCGATCGAAACCAAATCTTTGAAACGTTACAAGCCATCCCGTCTGTCGCTTTGGTTGATTTCATCAATGCTGAAGAAAATAAGTTTCAGGTGCAAAGCAACGTCGATGGACAATCGGCCCGGGCCATCTTCGACTTGTGCGTTAAAAACAACTGGTACATTTCTGAATTAATTCCTATTGAAACCAAACTGGAAGACATCTTCCGCGAGGTAACAATGAATTAGTACCTAAAAGTATTCAGTCGCAGTCACAGTTGCCAGTGAATACCGGGACTGATCTCTGGGACAGAAATTACAGAAACCATAAAAAATATACATACCTATGAAACAAATTTGGATTATCACGAAGCGTGAATTACGGGCCATCTTTGATTCGTTGATGGCCTATATCATGATCGTGGCATTCTTAGGATTCAGTGGATTTTTCACGTGGCTGTACGGAGGCGACATTTTTTATGTCGGCCAGGCCAGCCTGCAAACATTTTTTCAAATTGCCTACTGGACCCTCTTCTTTTTCATCCCGGCACTAACGATGAAACAGATTGCTGAAGAAAAGAAAACGGGAACGCTGGAGATACTACTTACCAAACCCGTTACCGACTGGCAAATCCTGTGGGGAAAATTTTTAGCGGTGTTACTTTTAATCGTCGTAGCATTGGCATTAACACTTCCCTACTACATTACCGTTTGGAAATTGGGTCCCATTGATAACGGTGCTGTTTGGAGCGGCTACCTGGGATTGATTTTAATGAGTTCAGCCTACATCAGTATTGGCATTTTCAGCAGTAGCATCACCAACAACCAGATCGTGGCGTTCTTGCTATCATTGCTGATCGGAATCTTTTTTCACATCATTTTTGGAGCACTGGCCGGAAGCATGACCGGCACACTTGGTTCCGTTTTTAATTACCTGAGCCTTTCCACCCATTTTGAATCCATTTCACGAGGGGTGATCGACTCCAAAGATTTGATCTATTTCCTTTCGATCATCTTCCTGGGACTCATTGGCTCTGAAGCTATTTTGGCAAAACGAAATACGAACTAAACGATCGAAAAATGAATTCCAAAAAATCTGTAACAATATACTTACTTGCAGTCGCCGGCATTCTGATCCTGGTAAACGTGCTGGCCAACCGCTTTTTCTTTC
>DATFMO010000570.1:0-2245 GCA_035266925.1 Sunxiuqinia sp.
CAGTTTGGGATTGGACACACCACTTTTCAGATTGAAGATGAACAGATCGAAAAAGAATGTCAGACGTGTTGTTGATTCAGCCTGAATAAAAACTTGTCAATAATCAATATGCTCAAAACAACATTTCACATCAAAAAGATGGATTGCCCGTCCGAGGAGAACATGATTCGTATGAAATTGAATCAGGTTGCGGCAATCCAACAACTCAACTTCGACCTTGAAAAACGAATGCTGACGGTCTTTCATGACGGCCAGACAGAGCGTATTGGCTCACTGCTTAGCGAACTCAATATGGATTCGAAACAAGTCAACAGCGAGCAATCTGATCAGGCCATTGATACGAATTCCGGCGCTGCCGAACGAAAACTTTTATGGGCTGTTTTAGCAATCAATTTTGGTTTCTTTTTGGTTGAATTGATTTCCGGGCTATTAGCTCATTCCATGGGATTGGTGGCAGATTCCCTGGACATGCTGGCCGACGCCATTGTTTACGGATTGAGCATTTGGGCAGTAGGCTCAGTAATTTCCCGAAAGAAAAAAGTAGCTACATTGAGTGGCTATTTTCAACTGATGCTGGCTCTGGCCGGCTTGTTGGAAATTGTTCGGCGATTTTTCAGCTTCGAGCAACAACCGGACTTCCACACCATGATTTACATATCTGCTTTTGCGTTGATTGGAAATGCTGCTTGTTTATACCTGTTGCAAAAATCGAAAAGTCAGGATGCACACATGAAAGCCAGCATGATTTTCACCTCAAACGACGTGGTCATCAACATTGGCGTGATTCTCGCCGGGTTCCTCGTATTGCTGACAAACTCCAAATACCCGGATTTGATCATCGGCTCCATCATCTTTTTGATTGTCACAAACGGTGCTTTCCGGATTCTGAAACTAGGAAAATAGACAAGCTCGAAGAAGACTGGTGACTTTGCTGAAAATACAGTTCGAATAATTTCTTATTTTCACAGAACGATTTCAAACCAGCAAAACCAACCAAACCATGAAAAGTCTCGTCATTTTTCTGCTGTCGTTTTTATCAGTGATAGCGAGTTCAGCACAACCAATTTCCAATTATCAATCACTTGATCCCAACAATCCAATTACGTTTGGCGGAACCTACATTGAATTTCAAGGCAAACACATTCAGCTTGGCCCAAATGCCTTTTTTATCGATGGCCAATTAACGAATGAACAAGCGGCGAAATACAAATTCGTTTACAATTCCATCAATGAAGCAGCCAAACATCTGACTGATGGAACAGAGGATGCACCGATGGTTTTGTACATCGCGCCGCACGTTTATTGGATTGATGACCCGGATGATCCCGAAGTTCGGGTGCCCAAACCGGGCGAACACACGCCCTTCGGATTGGAAATTACGTGTCAGTGGTTGCGGTTTTATGGATTGTCGGATGATCCTCAAAATGTGGTACTGGCTGCCAATCGTGGGCAAACAATGGGTGCAAAAGGTAATTTTACCATGCTGAATATTACCGGCGACGGCACGAGTGCTGAGAATGTCACCTTCGGAAATTATTGCAACATCGATCTCAACTTTCCCTTGAAACCGGAACTAAACCGTAAGAAACGAGCCTCCGCCATTGTGCAGGCCCAGTTGGTTTTCTGCCATGGCGACAAATTGGTTGCCCGCAACACCCGCTTCGTCAGCCGCCTCAACCTGTGCCCTTTCATTGGTGGGAAACGAACCTTTTTCGATCATTGTCATTTTGAGTCGACTGATGATGCACTGGCCTCCAAAGGACTTTACCTGAATTGTGACTTCGAATTTTACAGTTCAAAACCATTTTATCACACCACAGGAACTGGTGCCATACTGCTCAACTGTTCGATAAAATCATTTGTTCGGGGAGAACAGTATATGGTGAAAGCAGGCGGACAGTTGGTCGTGGTTGATTGCCAAATGGAAGCGCCGACAGCGACTTACTGGGGTTGGCAGGACAAGCCGGCTTTGGAATCGCGCAATTACGAATGCGACGATCTGTTCAATGGGAAATCCTACGCTATTGACCCGCATCATCCATCCGCAACCGTTGATATGACCGGCAAGAGTGTGTTGGATGCCTATCGATTCTCATACAATGGAAAAGTAAAGTACAACATTTACAACCTGTTGCGTGGCGATGACGACTGGGATCCTGCCAGCATGAAACAGCTCGTGCTGGACGCCGAAAAAGCAAATGGAAAAAACTACACCAATATGCCAACTCAACTGCTTCTTTCACCA
>DATFMO010000571.1:0-9051 GCA_035266925.1 Sunxiuqinia sp.
AGCCAACTTTATTTTTATAGTCTTCAACTTTCATGAGGTTTCCGGCTTCTTCAAGCATCGGAACAATTTGCTTCCGGGCTTCAAACCGGTCAATACCAACCAGCAACTGCGCCTTTTCACTGAGTGTTCCGTCGTCGTTGAAAGTATCGATCACTTCCAGGTTGTGACGCAATCCAATGGCGTAATCATTTTCGTCATGGGCCGGTGTAATTTTTAAACAGCCGGTACCAAATTCCATGTCCACATATTCGTCCATGATAATTGGCACGCCGCGTTTCACAAGCGGCACCAAAACACGCTTGCCTTTCAAATGCTGAAAACGTTCATCATTCGGATTGACACATACAGCAGTATCGCCCAAAATCGTTTCCGGACGTGTCGTCGCAATGGTCACAAAATCATTTTCACCTTCAATTTGGTAACGAACGTAATATAGTTTTGACTGCTCTTCTTTGTAAATCACCTCTTCATCAGAAACAGCTGTTTTGGCCTGCGGATCCCAATTGACCATTCGCACACCGCGATAGATCAGTCCTTTTTCATAGAGGTCAACAAATACCTTGATAACAGACTCCGAACGTTCCTTGTCCATTGTAAAACAAGTGCGTTCCCAGTCGCAAGAGGCCCCCAGCTTTTTCAATTGCTCCAGGATAATGCCACCGTGTTTGTCAGTCCAGTCCCAGGCGTGTTTTAAGAATTCATCGCGGCTGAGGCTCGACTTTTCAATGCCCTCACTTTTCAGCTTAGCCACCACTTTGGCCTCAGTAGCGATCGAGGCGTGGTCGGTTCCCGGCACCCAGCAGGCATTTTTTCCCAACATCCGGGCTCGGCGTACCAAAATATCCTGGATGGTATTGTTGAGCATGTGCCCCATGTGCAACACCCCGGTCACATTTGGTGGTGGAATGACAATGGTGTATGGTTCGCGATCATCCGGCTCCGAATGAAAATAATTCTGCTTGAGCCAATATTGGTACCATTTATCCTCAACCTCAACGGGATTATACTTGCTGGGAATTTCCATTTATCTGTGTTTTTTAACTGTTTCTGAATTAGGCCACAAAAATATAAAAAATCCTGTACAGACGGATGAGTTTGTCTGGCGCTGTTTGAAATGTGTGGGATTATTGAGCCGATGACTCGATTCACTTGCTCAATCGCGGGCAACAAATGAATTTCATCCAAATCAATATGTGATGAGAATTAGTTAACTTGAGAAACAAATAAAAGAGATGGTGATCTTATAAAAATTGGAGACTTTCACGGCAGAGTGGTTAAACAACGTATTTTCCATACTGAAATACAACTGGAAGACAGCAATTTTACAACCATACCAAACCTCTACATCACTAACAATCCGGTTAAGTTCATACGAAAAACAAATACGGTGATTTCCACTTCTGTTTCACTAGGTTACGAGATATCACGAGATCAAATTGAAAACGCATTAAAAGAAGCTGCCAATGCTGCCGGATTGGCTGATCCATATGTGTACATTACGCATTTGGGGGATTTTCAGTCGTATCCAAAATTCATGGATTTTTAGACGATAGCAACAAATACTTTAGCACCAATTCACTGCTCAATGCAAATGTGATGGATAAACTCCATGAAGCGAAAATCGAGATTGTTTCACCTACTTTTATGGAAAAACGACGTACTGATGAAAAAGAATTTATCCCGAAAGATCAGGGGATGAGAAAAACAGACTCAATTGATGAAAAATCCACAGTGGATTTGGTATTTGATGAAGCAATCAAGTCAGAAAAATTAGAGATTAAAAAGGATTATCTCAAGGACATTGACAAGAAGCAGGCAGTTTTAAAAGAAAAACTGAAAACCCTAAAAGATGATAGAGAAATTGAAGAGACCAAATCCATCATCGAGAGAAATAACAAATTGAAAGAGCGCATTGAAAAAAATATTCAAGAACAAACTGAGAAGAACGACGACTCAGAAAAATAATAGAACAGGTTATCATTGGTGGACAAAAGCAGCTCAAAGTGGCGTGAAAAAGCGACACAACACTATAACACAGAATTTTGTTATTTATTAAAAGAACCTATTGCAAGGATGATCTAATCCGGGGAAATAAGATTTCACCTGGAATAAGTTATTTCATATTAAAAGATACAAACGACCAAACCCGAACACAAATGAAATCAATGACTTGTAAACAACTGGGTGGTGCCTGCGACGAATTATTCCGGGCAAATACCTTTGAAGAAATGGCAGAGTTGAGCAAAAAGCATGGCCTGAAAATGTTCCAAAAAGGGGATTTTGCTCACCTGAAAGCCATGAAAGAAATGCAGAAGCTCATGCAATCGGCGGAGAAGCTGAAAGAATGGTACAAAAACAAACGAAAAGAATTTGATGCATTGCCCGACATTAAAGTCTGACGATCAAAAGTAGAAAGCATGTCCCATCAGTCGCAAAACCGCGTAGCGGTTAAACTGGGTGGTCTTTTATGAAATTTAGTTGAATTTTAACCGGACACTAGTAAAACAAGGCCAGGATAAGTTTTGCTATTTCCTAATCACTGTTGCCCGGTGAAAATTAATGGGAACCAGTAGACGTGCTGAATTTATTACGTTCGTACGGAACGATGATTACGAAGAGGTTACTTCTAATTCTACCCATATTCAGTTCCTGACGGAACGATCCCGTTCGGGATAAAATATTGGTAGAAAACACGGCGATAAATCTTTGGGAAGACCCGTCGGAACGAAATATTATTTTACCGGACACCAATGTTTCCTAAACAGAAATGGTTCTGCCTCCAACAAGAACAGAACCTCTTCACCTTATGATCGATCTGAAATTTTACAAAATAGAGTTAACTTCATGATAAGTCAGGCCAAATGCTTCGGCAACGCCTTTGTAAACCACTTTCCCTCCAACAATATTTAATCCTTTTCTCAATGACGCGCTTTCTTTGCAAGCTTGACGCCAGCCTTTATCAGCCAATTGCATAGCATACGGCAGTGTGGCATTTGTGAGTGCCAGCGTGGACGTGCGGGGCACGGCTCCCGGCATATTGGCTACACAATATTGAATGACATCATCAATCACAAAGGTTGGATCGTCGTGAGTAGTAGGTTGCGTTGTATCAAAGCAGCCGCCTTGGTCAACCGCCACGTCTACCATTACGGTTCCGGGGCGCATCGTAGTCAGCATGTCGCCAGTCACCAGCTTGGGCGCTTTGGCTCCAGGGATCAGCACGGCTCCAATAATTACATCATGCGTTTGCACCATGTTGCGAATGTTGTAGTCGTTGCTCATCATGGTTTTCACGTTGGCTGGCATAATGTCATCCAGGTAGCGAAGACGCTTCAAACTGACATCCATAATCGTGACATCGGCTCCCAGACCAGCCGCCATTTTTGCAGCTTCTGTGCCAACAATACCACCACCAATGATCAGCACTTTGGCTGGCGGAACGCCGGGAACACCGCCCAGCAAAACGCCATATCCACCGAAGGTTTTTTCAAGGTATTTCGCGCCTTCCTGTACCGACATGCGGCCTGCCACTTCCGACATCGGGATCAGCAGGGGCAATGAGCGATCTTCCAGCTCCACTGTTTCGTACGCCAGACAAACCGCTTCGCGTTGAATCATAGCATTGGTCAACACTTCCGAAGAAGCAAAATGAAAATAAGTATATAAAATTTGGCCCTTTTGAATCAGCTTGTATTCCGGCTCAATCGGTTCTTTCACCTTAATAATCATCTCCGACTTGGCATACACATCCTCAATGGTAGGGAGCATCTTTGCCCCGGTTTCCTTATAATCATCATCGGTAAAACCACTTCCATCGCCGGCAGTTGCCTGCACAAATACTTCATGTCCGCGTTTGATTAACTCCGCAGCACCGGCAGGAGTCAATGCGACCCTGTTCTCATTATTTTTAATCTCCTTTGGTACACCAACTATCATTTTCGTTCGTTTTTAATTGAAATTAACTATTTGAATGTTCACTTTATTTGCATCTTTCTGCCTCAATCATTGTTACTATTGGTTATTCAATGAGCGGTAATAAATGACATTCCAAGAAAGGTAAACATGCTATTTATTTATCTATCCAAAAGTAACCGATTGAAAAGACCAAAAACATGATAAAAAACAAGAAAATACAAGCTGTCTTTCCCTCGCAACCAAAGGGATAGACGGAAACTCACTCAAGATTTAAAAACATTAACAAAACAATAGTCATTACGTTATAAAAACTTCAATTCGGCATTAAAAAGATAGTTTTAATTTAAAATTGTTAATCGTATCTTTGCCGCCTTAGAAAAATGAATCAATTTATGCCAACAACATCGCAGCGGGGAAATATGATGCCTGATTCGCCAATCAGGAAGCTTGTTCCGTTGGCTGATCAAGCCAGAAAACTGGGACGAAAAGTGTACCATCTGAATATTGGGCAACCGGATTTGCCTACGCCGGAGCGAGCGATGAACGCGATTCGGAACATTGACCGGACGATTCTGGAATACAGTCCGAGCGAAGGAATTTATTCCCTGCGCGAAAAACTGGCAAAATATTATCACAAATTTAGCATTGGGGTTGATGTTGAAGATATCATCATCACCACAGGTGGAAGTGAGGCCGTGACGTTTGCATTCATGTCCTGCCTCGACCCGGGAGACGAAATTATTGTTCCCGAGCCAGCCTACGCCAACTACGAGGCTTTTGCCATCGTTGCCGGAGCGGTGATCAAATCCATTCCGGCCAAAATTGAAGAAGGCTTTGCCCTTCCTCCGATTGAAGAATTTGAAAAGCTGATCACGCCCAAAACCAAAGGGATGATGATTTGCAACCCAAACAACCCGACGGGCTATTTATACACCCAGCAGGAAATGAATCAGATCCGCGACTTGGTGAAGAAACACGATTTGTACTTGTTTTCGGACGAAGTTTATCGTGAATTCTGCTACACCGGCGCACCCTATATTTCTGCCTTCCATCTGGAAGGCATCGAGCAAAACGTCATTTTGATTGACTCGGTTTCCAAGCGTTACAGCGAATGTGGATTGCGTATCGGTGCACTGGTCACTAAAAACCAAGCCGTTCGCAAAAATGTAATGAAGTTTTGCCAGGCACGCCTGAGCCCACCACTTGTTGGACAGATTGCCGCCGAGGCTTCGCTGGAGAAAACCGACGACTATTTAATGGATTCATACAATGAATATGTCAGCCGCCGAAAATTTTTAATTGACGGATTGAATCGTATTGACGGCGTTTATTCGCCCATTCCGATGGGGGCTTTTTACACGGTAGCACAATTGCCAGTTGACAATTCCGACAAGTTCTGCGAATGGCTGCTGCGGGATTTTGAATATGAAAATCAAACGGTCTTTATGGCGCCTGCATCTGGTTTTTACACCACGCCGGGACAGGGTACGGACCAGGTACGGATTGCTTACGTGTTGAATAAATCAGATCTTGGCAAAGCGCTCAAAGTATTGGAAGAAGCCTTGAAAGTTTACCCGGGAAGCAAAGTGAAAAAAGGATAACGAATTAGCATAACCGAAAATAAAACGGGGCTGGCTCAATAATATGACCAGCCCTGTTTCTATTTAGTTACAATTCTATCAATTTCCCATTTCCGACATGAACTTGATTCGCATCAACCGGATGTCTTCTTCGGTATATTCATCCTCTCCAAGTTCATTGAGTGCATCTTCTACGGAATCATCATCAGCTTCGCGGAAATAATCAAACACTTCATCCTGATGGTCTTCATCCAACACATCATCAATGTAATAATCAATATTGATTTTCGTTCCTGAATTGACGATCGCTTCTACTTCGGAAATCAAGTCCGGCACCTCGATACCTTTCGAATCGGCAATGTCTTCAAAAGGCAGTTTACGGTCAATACTTTGAATGATTTCCACTTTCAGCTTCGATTTGTTGGCAATGGTTTTTACCACTAAATCCTGTGGTCGTTCAATATCATTGTCTTCAACATAGGTCTTGATCAGGGCCGCAAATTCTTTCCCGTAGCGGCGAGCTTTTCCCTCTCCCACCCCCTGGATGAATTTCATCTCTTGCAAAGAAGTTGGATACTGAATGGACATATCAGCCAACGATGGATCCTGAAAGATGACAAAAGGCGGCAAGTTGTGCTTTTGGGCGATCTTTTTGCGCAGTTCTTTCAACATGGCAAACAATGCCTGATCGCCACTGCTGCTTCCAGCAGGTGCCCCCCCTGACTCTTCTTCCGACTCATCGTAGTTGTGGTTTCGAACCAACATGAATGATTCCGGCTTTTCCACAAATTGCCGTCCTTTTTCATTGATTCGAAGCAGCCCGTAATTTTCAATGTCTTTATTGATCAGACCAGCAATCATGCTCTGCCGGAAAACGGCATTCCAAAAGCGGTCACTGTGATCATCACCAGATCCAAAAGCTTCCAGCTCATCATGATGAAAAGACTTGACTGCAGCCGACTTTTTACCGATCAAAATATCAGAAACGTGCTCGGCCTTGTATTTTTCCTTCACCTCGGCGATGGCTTTGAGGGCGCGCACCACTTCGTCACTGGCCTCTATCTGTTTTTTCGGGTTCAGACAGTTGTCGCAATGTCCACACGGCTCTTGCAGCTTTTCGCCAAAATAGTTCAGTAGCATGATTCGGCGACAAATAGCCGTCTCAGCATACGAAGCGGTATCCAGCAATAATTGCCGTCCAATCTCCTGTTCGGCAACGGGTTTCCCCTGCATGAATTTCTCCAGCTTCTGAATATCTTTATAGGAGTAGAAAGCAATGCACTGGCCTTCGCCACCATCGCGGCCGGCACGACCGGTTTCCTGGTAGTAGCCTTCCAAACTCTTCGGGATATCGTAGTGCATCACAAAGCGAACATCGGGCTTGTCGATTCCCATTCCAAAAGCAATGGTAGCAACAATCACGTCCACTTCTTCCATCAAAAACTTATCCTGGTTTCCCGATCGGGTGGCTGAATCCATGCCAGCATGATACGCCAATGCCTTAATGCCATTTACCTGTAGCGTTTCCGCCAGCTGTTCAACCTTTTTACGGCTCAAACAATAAATAATGCCTGATTTACCCTCATTCTCTTTTATAAATCGAATGATTTGATTTTCGGGTTTTACCTTCGAACGTACTGCGTAGTATAAATTTGGCCGGTTAAATGACGCTTTAAAAACTTTCGCCTCAAGCATCCCCAGGTTCTTTTGAATATCGTGTTGCACCTTGGCAGTCGCTGTTGCCGTTAACGCAATGATTGGCGCCTGTCCGATCTCATGAACAATTGGCCTGATTCGACGGTACTCTGGTCTGAAATCGTGTCCCCATTCCGATATACAGTGGGCTTCATCAATGGCGTAAAAAGAGATATTAACCCGCTTTAAAAAGTCAATATTATCTTGTTTTGTCAATGACTCCGGTGCCACGTACAGCAATTTGGTTTTTCCACTTAGAACATCATCTCTCACTTGCTGGGCAGCAGCTTTGGTTAACGAAGAATTCAGAAAATGGGCAATGCCATCATCAGTCCCAAAGCTACGAATTGAGTCCACCTGATTTTTCATCAAAGCTATCAGCGGCGATATAATAATGGCTGTCCCCCCCATTATCAATGCTGGTAACTGATAGCACAATGACTTTCCTCCCCCCGTAGGCATCAAAACAAAAGTATCATTCCCATTGAGAACACTTTTGATTACATCCTCCTGCTGCCCCTTAAAACGATCAAACCCAAAAAATTTCTGAAGCTGATCAGTCAATGTTAGCTCATTACTCATAATATAAAGCCGGAATTAGAATACATCAAATTTTTCTCTGTTTTCACAATCGCAAAATCTAAGATATATAAAATCTGTTTTATATTACAATGATTTTGTCTGAAATGAGGACTTTTATCACTGGGTTAAAAAAATTTAAGACTTTCAGGAAAAGCAGAATAACTTATAACTCCTATATTTGTCGTGAATTTAAAAACGAGGACACAATAATTTCTTCGGAATTAATCGATCAAAATGGCGAATACGGAAACGCAGAGCACGAAAAAGGAAACCCAAGGAAAGCAACATGCCGACGAGATGACCTTCCTTGAACACCTGGAAGAGTTGAGATGGCATATCATTCGTGCTTTTTTGTCCATCATCGTATTTTCGTTCGTCGCATTCCTGAACAAGAAGTTCATTTTTGACACGATTATTTTCAATCCAAAAACACCGGATTTCTGGACCAACCGGATGTTTGCCAAACTGGCCGACCTAACGGGTGTCGAATCGTTGCACATCAATGCCAAAGACTTGCCTTTGATCGCCCTAAAGATGTCTGATAATTTCATGACCCACATCTGGACTTCAATCATAGCCGGCGCTATTTTGGCATCGCCATACGTTTTTTGGGAGATCTGGCGATTTATCCGCCCGGCACTTTACGAAAAAGAACGGAAAAGCTCGGGAGGAGCCGTGTTTTATATGTCAATGCTTTT
This sequence comes from Sunxiuqinia sp., assembly GCA_035266925.1. Lineage (GTDB taxonomy): Bacteria > Bacteroidota > Bacteroidia > Bacteroidales > Prolixibacteraceae > Sunxiuqinia. The sequence continues at coordinate 8,471 of DATFMO010000571.1, forward strand.
TTTGCTGGGTGTACTTTTTGGCTACTTCCTAATTGTGCCACTATCGGTTAACTTCCTGGGATCGTACAGCATTTCCAGCGAAGTGACTAACCAAATCAATATGCGGTCATACATCAGTACGGTGACTTCGATCAGCCTGGCAAGTGGTGTCATTTTTGAATTGCCGATCTTCGTTTACTTTTTGAGTAAAATTGGCATTCTAACGCCAGAATTCATGAGGCATTACCGACGTCACGCGTATGTGGTATTGTTGTTGGTTTCTGCCATCATCACACCACCAGACGTGTTCAGCCAGATTATGGTATGTTTGCCATTGGTCATGCTCTATGAGGTAGGCATCGTCATATCAAAACGGGTCAACAAGAAAGCCGACGAAAGACTGGACGCAATTTAATTTAGAATTGAGTAAAAGCAGAATACATGAAACTACGGGCTGAAAATATTGTCAAGAAATATCGGAAACGAACCGTTGTAAAAGGGGTTTCCATTGAAGTGGAGCAAGGTGAGATTGTTGGACTTTTGGGACCAAACGGTGCCGGAAAAACTACTTCATTCTACATGATCGTTGGACTGATTCAGCC
>DATFMO010000572.1:0-2050 GCA_035266925.1 Sunxiuqinia sp.
ATATAATGCTGACAATGATCTTGTTTTAATGCGGTATGCAGATATCTTGCTGATGAAAGCTGAAGCCTTATTCAGAACAAATAAACCAGATGAAGCGCTGCCGCTTATTAATCAGATCAGAACAAGAAGTCACGCAACTCCGTTCACTTCTCTCAATCTGCAAAAGATCGAGAATGAACGTGCCCGTGAATTTATTTGGGAAGGATACCGAAGAAGGGATATGATTCGCTTTGAAAGTTATTTTACAGGGATCTGGGAATTCAAAACAACGCAAACTTCAACAGATTATGGAGTTTATCCAATTCCTGAATCTGAATTAAACGCAAATCCAAACCTGGTACAAAACCCGGGTTATTAGAAATAGAAATAATTAAACAAGGATAGGAGCCATCGCTGAAGATGGTTCCTTTCTCTTTTTTCAGGCAAGTGCTTCCGAATCATTTAAGTTAAGAAATTTCATCAACACAGAATAGCTAATTTTGCAGAATAGCCGCTAAGCCAAATAGAACAATGAAATCAACTTTACTAATCCTTTCTTTTTTCTTCGTTCTTTTAGTTGGGACCATCGGTTTTGAAAACCTGTCCGCAAAACCAAACGTCAACAATACACAAAAGCAATTCCCAATTGACTTCTCCTGTGTTGGTTATGAAGGGGTTGGCGTTTCAATTCCACAAGTGAATGCAGTATTTTCAGTAAAACCAACAGGCGGTGATGACACCGAACTCCTGCAAACAGCAATCGATACGATTGGTAATTTGCCAATAGACGATAACGGATTTCGAGGTGCATTACAGCTTTCAAATGGTCAATTTAAGATTGCCGGGCAACTAAAGATCAATCAAAGCGGAATTGTGATCCGGGGTGCTGGCAAAGACAAAAAATCAGTGCTTGTTGCGACTGGAAATGATCGTCGGACATTGATCCAAATTCTTCCCAACGACTTACCTTTGCTCGGAAAGCCGATTGATATCGTCGATTCAATTGTGCCGGCTGGAGCCATTTCATTTACTGTAAATAATATTGAGAACCTGAATATTGGGAACCCGATCCTGATTACCCGCCCTTGCACACAAGAGTGGATTCACGACATCGGCATGAATAAAAAAGAAGGCACGTTTGCTGCTCATCGCGGACTGCATTGGCCGGTTGGCTCGCGCGTTTTGCAGTGGGACAGAAAGATTATATCGATCAATTCAGCAACTCAAAAAATAACGATTGACGCGCCTATCACAACTGCGCTGAAAGAAATTTACGGCGGAGGAACCATTCAAAAAGTCACTCAAAACAACACTATTTCAAATATTGGCATGGAAAACCTGGAACTCGAAAGTGAATTCGATCCCAAAAATTTGATGGACGAGGAACATGCGTGGTTGGCCGTTGCGATTGACCACGCTAAAGATTGCTGGCTGAACGGAATCACGGCCAAACATTTTGTGAGCTCGTTGGTTCATGTTGGGCACCACGCAAAACGGATTTCCATTCTCAACTGTAACAGCGAACAACCTCTTTCGGAACCTGCTGGTTACCGTCGTCAAAGTTTTTGGATTGAAGGGCAACAAGTGTTGGTGCAAAATTGCTCGGCTGATTTCGGCATGAACGATTTTGCCATTGGCTTGTGTGCAGCCGGACCAAACGTTTTCCTGAATTGTACAGCCACGAATGCACTGGGGGCAAGTGGTTCGTTTGAGAGCTGGTCGTCAGGAACACTCTACGAGAATGTAAAAATAGAAGGCGCCGGACTTTTGCTGAAATACGATTTTGATCGGGCACAAGGAGGAGGATGGACGGCAGCCAATTCAGTGGTCTGGAATTGCACAGCCAACGATATTGAAACCACCGGCCCATTTTCGGCTCCCAATCAACAAATCAAAGCTGATTCGTCCTTGTACTTCAGTCAACTTCAGCAAAGACTGGGGAGGGAACAAAACATCGATCGATTCCGAAATCCTACCAAGTCGGATTTCACCGGTTCCAAGAAATTAGCCGAATTCACGTCTGAAGACATTCCAGCGCAAAAATTAAAGTCAACTCCGCCGCTTCAGCCTG
>DATFMO010000573.1:0-5370 GCA_035266925.1 Sunxiuqinia sp.
AACACCAATCATCAGACCAATCTGCTGCTTCACGGGCGTCGCTCCAACCAGGAAACCGGTCTTTAAATCCTGCGACGTGGAACCGGCGTTAGCAACGGCAATACAAACGATGGAACCAACCACTAAGGCCAGTGGCTCGTAAACATCACCAGTCCAGCCAATGCCTACAAAAATGAGAGAAGTGGCCATCAGGGTGGCAATGGTCATGCCGGAAACCGGGTTGGATGATGAACCGATTAACCCGACAATACGCGAAGAAACGGTCACAAAAAAGAAACCGAAGATTACGATCATGATCGCAGATAAAAAGTTCGTGGGGATGGTGGGAATCAATACCATGAAAATGACCAACAATAAACTTCCGCCCAAAACTACTGACAAGGGCAGATCACGGGATGTCCGTTCGACTTCTTTGACGACATTTGCCTGTCTGTTTGCCCTGCTCAATTTGATATCGTGAAAGGAATCCCGAAAAGCGCCGACAATTGTTGGAATCGACTTAATGAGAGTGACCAATCCGCCAAAGGTAACAGCACCCGCGCCGATGTAACGAATGTAGTTGTTCCAAATCTCATCCGGAGTCATTGCACTAATTAGCTCCGTTCCCGGAGCGAAAACAGTTGTCAGCTTGTCGCCCAGCAAGGTAATCAACGGAATCAAAACAATCCACGAAAGGACACCTCCAGCAACCATGATGCCGGCAATTTTAGGACCGATAATGTAACCAACGCCAAGCAATTCTGGCGTGATTTCGCCATTGATTGTTCCATTGGGGAGTGCAGACTTGCGTCCAAAAACAAGGGTTGGCACATCTTTCCAAAGTCCGAAAATGGACATCAACAGTTTGTACAGAAATGCAATTCCCAACCCGTAGTACACTTTTCTGGCCAAGTTGCCCCCCTTTTCACCAGCCACCAACACATCTGCACAAGCGGTGCCTTCGGGATATGGCAACGCACCATGTTCCTTGACAATCAATGCCCGTCGCAGCGGAATCATAAAAAGCACGCCCAAAATACCTCCTGCGAGTGCCAGTACAAAAATCTGGAAGTATTTGAAATAGGCCATTCCACCTGGTAAAAACAACAAAGCCGGAATGGTGAACACAACTCCGGCAGCGACAGATTCACCGGCAGAACCGATGGTTTGCACAATGTTATTTTCGAGAATCGTCGCATTACCAATTTTTTTAAAAACTGAAATTGCCAACACCGCAATAGGGATGGACGCACTGACGGTCATTCCCACTTTCAGACCCAAATACACCGAAGAAGCGCCAAAAATGATCCCGAAAATAGCACCCAGGAAAATTGCCTTTGGGGTAAATTCGGGAATAAAATCTTTCGCTGAAATGTACGGTTTGAAATCTGAAGCGGGAGAATTCTTTTTTGCCATAATAAACCACTCTTTAGATTCGTATTGAAGAGAAAATTCTCTGCTGAATTTAGCTATTTACGAGCGGTTTACAAAAATCATATTCGGTTTTTTATTGAATAAATTTAATTGGCCTGATTATTCACTCATGTAGGAAGCACCCTATTCAATATTCAAAATAACTTCTACCAACACAGATTTTTCAGCAAACAAAATTGACAAGGAATTGATTGATTCACATAGCTATCAAACATTGAAAGCATTGATTTTTTTTTTGAAATTTGAAAGCAGTATTTGGATTGCCGAAGCAATTAATTGATTAACCTTGAAAAGCAATTCGAAAAATCCTGAATAAGTGTGATAAAAACGAAATGATTATGACCAAAGAAACCAAACCAAACAAAAAAGCCAAAATGGTGGGATCAATCGTAGGGGCAATCGCTTTTGGCATTTCGTACTACGGTGTTCAACAGTTGTTTTTCAAGCCAAATGTTGAGAAAGAATTGAAAACAGCAGCTACGAAGGTGAATGAAAAGTGCCCTATACAAGTGGACCAATATTCAAGATTAGATAGCGCATCATCAACTGGAAAAACCAATTTCACGTACTATTACACGCTGTTTGACTTAACAAAGGCTGAGGTGAACCTGGATACCGTAAACAAATACATTCGCCCAAACATCATTGAAAATGTGAAAAGCAGCCCGCAACTCAAAATCTATCGCGACAATAAAATCACCATGGACTATAAATACTACGATAAAAATGGGTTGTTCGTCACGATTATTTCAGTAACGCCTAATCTCTATTCAGAATAATCCTTTGGACATACACAACTAATTTTTGGGGTGTCAGTGGTAGCCATTCTTGTCGGTATTTAGCGCAGGATGGAGCATTTTCGGTAATTCGAAAAAATAATACACCTTGGAAAAAGGATGATTCCTTACACGTAAGCAATCGTGCAGAATATTTGGATCCTGCTTCATCCTTGCTGTTTGCATTTAAATCGCACAAGGTGTAATTTTAATAAGCTTATAAACCAACTAATAACCAATACCATGATTAAAAAAAAGATTCACGGGATATGTTCCCGAAAAGTAACATGCTATCCATTGATTATTCTTCCTGTCGGAATTTTGGCTATTGTGCTGCTGATGGCTGGCAAAATTTCTGAAAAAATAAAAAATCAGTCGATCCATATTCTCGCTTCCGGGTTTGCGCTCGGGGCAAACAGCTCGGTCAACAATGGTCAGGAAACGACTAACTTAATCATTGATGACGCCAGGACAAAACCGTTCAACCAATCGGCCATCAAGCAAAACACAGAAGTGGCCAAACAAGGACCCGATCCCCAAAAACCGTACTTCACGGTTCAATTTGCCATGCCCATTCCACCCTGTTACACCAATACCGATGTTGCAGCGCTCACTGGCATCGACTCGATGGTATATCGGCACAACCATTCCCCGGGCTTCACCATTCTACCAAACGGCGACGCACTGGCTATTTATTTTAGCACCCCCGCCGGTAAATCAGAAGCCGATCCTTCCACGTCGTTTGTACAGGCGCGCCTGCGCTATGGTTCGCTGGAATGGGACATGCCAGAGCTATTTTTTAAAACGAAAGGTTTCAACGACCAATCCGGCTTGCTATGGAACGACAATGGGAAAATCTGGTTTTTCGGCGGTGGACGGGACATTTCAGACTTTATCCCGTTCCGCATAGCAACATCAACCGACAACGGCTCCAGTTGGACACTTTCGCTGCCCCAACTGGATAAGCCGGCGACGAGTTATACCGCACAGCCCATCACCAATGCTTTTCGCGAACCGGATGGTGCCATTTATTTTGCCATGGATGGTGACGGATCTCACAGCTTTCTGTGGCGTAGTCAGGATGACGGCATTCATTGGCACGACATGGGCGGGCGAACAGGTGGCCGGCATTCGGTGATTCTTCCTTTGGATGATCAAGGTAATCTGATTTCCATTGGTGGTAAAAATTCCAATGTAGACGGTTGGTCGCCAGAGAATTTCTCAACCGACTGGGGAGCCAGCTGGAGTGAAAGTCAGCCCTCACCATTTCCGCCATTGGGCTCTGGCCAACGTCCATCCATGATTCGACTGGCATCGGGAGCCTTACTCTTTGTAAGCGATTCCTACCTGCATAAATACAAAAAGGCACCGCCCGAAAGCTGGGAATATGGCGACAATTGTTTTGTGGCGATTTCAAAAGACAACGGAAAAACCTGGCACGTCAAACCACTTCCGGTGCAACTTCCCGGGCATTCGCGCACTGCTCATCCATCACTTGGTTATTCCACCGTTCGTCAGGCACCCAATGGTGTCATCCACCTGCTAACAACGGTCACCCTCCCCTGTCTACATTACGAATTCAATGAAGCCTGGATTTGGTCCGATGCCGGTGCCGTCAAACCGGAAAACTCAGGCGGAACGATCAAAAACTATTCTGAAAAATATGCCAACGGCCAGCTCAAGTCGACCTGGAGTGCACGGATTTGCCCTGATGGACGTTATTTGCTTAACGGGAAAGAAACGGATCATTACGAAGATGGTACCAAACAACACCAGGTAACCTACCTGAACGGACGCAAAACCGGCGAAGAAACATTCTGGGCATCCGACGGCACCAAACGTTGGAGCTGGCACCGTGACTTAAAAACCAACACGGCAATATGGACACACTACTGGCCCAATGGCAACAAGAAGGTTGAATCAACCTGGAACACCAATCCGAAAGCCCGTGATTTGAATCGCCATTTTTTGGGATACGTTGCCGAAGGCCCTTCCATGCAGTGGGATGAGCAGGGAAATGTAATTGGCTCACAGTATTTTGAGAATGGAGATATCGAAAAATCGGAGTCAAAGCCGGAATAAAAACAAATTTGAATGATTGTAGAAATACTTTATCTTACTGTCCCGGACATTCAATCCGGGATCGATTTTTAATGATTTTGCCAATTTTACATTTATTTGCTTAAAAACCGATAGAATCTATTTATAGTATTAAAAACTTATAAAATACATTTATAGCTTTTAAAACCAATAAAAATGAATTACATTTGTTGAAAATAAAGGCAATATGAAAGCTGTGATTTCCGGAGATATTATTGCATCGACCAGTCTAAGTAATGTTGGTCGGGAATTAATCGAGAAGGAACTAAAAAACCTGCTGGAAGCACTAAACCAGAAGTTCAGCACGTATGGCCGGATTATACGGGGGGACTACCTGGAATGTGTTGTTCCAGCACCGCAGGATGCATTGCAGGTAGCTTTGGCCATTAAAAGCTACATTAAATCAATCGCCATCGATGATGCTCATTTGTACGATGATGAAAAACGAGTCAAGCTTTTTAAAACCTACGGCATCCGGCTGGCTATCGGGTATGGCGAACTCAGCCGGTATAATCCAACTGAAGGAATTATTGACGGAGAAGCCATCTACCTCTCAGGTCGAACCATCAACGAATTTTCAACTTATAATAAAGAACGCATCGTGATAAAAAATGCGTTGTTCTTTGTTTCAAATGATGATATGTTGAACAGAAGTATGGAGCCATTGGTTGCCTTGTTAGACGTATTGTTGAACAAGGCAACTGCCCGTCAATGTGAAGTGCTCTTCTTAAAATTGATGGATTATAACGAAGACGAAATCGCTTCAAAACTAAATATATCGCAATCGGTAGTGAATCAACATTCGACAAGCATTGGATGGAATGCCATTGAAAAGACAGTGAATTATTTCAGCAATGTCTTAAAAAGCAATTAAAATGAACCTGACTCAACTTTTAATTTTGCAGTTTACCGCGCACCTGTTGTCCGACTACCTGCTTCAACCTGGAAAGCAAGCCCTGGAAAAGAACGAACTCGGCTTCAAAAGCCAATTTCTGAAATGGCACATCCTCATCACATTCCTGGTTTCATGGCTTCTTTCCTTTCAGCTTAACTTTGTATTCGCTGCGTTGGTTATCGCCAT
>DATFMO010000574.1:0-2589 GCA_035266925.1 Sunxiuqinia sp.
CCTGATTCAAAAGTTTCAACTTGATCTTGATATGCGGCCATCGGACTCCAAAGACTCGATTCTTGATACAGCCAATGACCTGGTCAATCAAAAAATTATTCCCATAACAGAACGTTTGCTGGACGAATGGGCCGATGAAAACACCCATATCCAATTGGATCGTTTGGAGATTGATTTGGGCGATATCCCATTGGATACTTTAACCCATTCGCTACCTGATGCCTACGAGAAAAAAATAAAGGAAACGTTAAAACGATTATTCCTTCAGGAAAAGCTGAAATTTAACGATGAACATTTCCGGAAAACCAGGAAACAAGCACTGCTTGATCAGTTAATTTTCTACTTAAAAGAAGGTGAATTTCCCTGGCAAGGTTCGTTGAATAGCGCCGATGATTTGGTGCTTGAGTTACTAAGAACGAAAAAAGGAAAACTGGAGCGATTGAAGCCGTTACTGAAAAGAAATTACCTTGTTGATCGGCTGGTTGGCTCGTTGCAAGCGGACACATTGGATCTTTTATTGGCAGAATTGACTTTCCCGGATGCGGCTACTCAAGCCATGCTGCTCATTGGTGAGTTAGTCCGCTATACGCACTTGACCAAACTGAACATCCATCGTAAACAAATTGAGTCAGCCGTATATCGTGAAGCTTTTAACGCCGTTGGGCATGACAAAATTATTTTTTCAGGCAAAACGATCAGCCGCACATTTTGCGACTTAATTGGTTTACTAAACCTTGATGAACAAGAACGGACGAACTACCAAAAGCAGTTTGTAAAATTTTCGCGTCGTGAAAAGTTTTTATCGCAGTTTATTGATATATCCGATGAGCTTCAAAAGCAATTATCGAAAATAAATTCCAAAAAGGTCGACGCTTTTCAAGCTGAAAATGAGCTTGAAAAGCGTCAAACGAGAGAGCAACAAAAAAATATTAGCAACATCAGCAATGCCGGGGTGATACTCATCTATCCGTACTTAAAAACCTTATTTGATCGGCTTAACTGGCTCAATAATCAAGAATTTGTCAACGAAGACTGCCAGTCGAAAGCATTATTAATTACTGATTATCTAACTTATGGTAATCGTGATGTTGTGCCTGAACATGAGTTGGTTTTGAATAAAATTCTCTGCGGAATGGAACCCAGAGAATCCTTGAACCCGCTAGCTATCCTTACCAACGTTGAAAAAGAAGAAGCCGACGATTTGCTTGATTCAGCCATCAAGCACTGGTCCATCTTAAAAGATACATCGCCTGAAGGGTATCGGCTTTCATTTTTGCGGAGGGAAGGCATCTTGATGTTTAGAGAAGGAAATTGGTTTTTAAGAGTGGAACGAAAAGGGTTTGACATGTTGCTGGAACATCTTCCTTATACAATTAGCATCGTTCGTTTGCCGTGGATGAAAAATAAACTATTTGTGGAATGGTAATGGAAAAGATCATTGGTAATGCAACTTCCATACAAAAGGATTTAGAGTGGTTTTCGCAGGTGTTGAAAACTCGCCTGGACTTGTATTTCAACCGTGGATGCGAAGTGCAATCCATCTACGATCTGCAGGCTCCTGAGTTGGAAGACCATGAATCAGTATACGCCGACTTCATCCACCATTATCAATTGTCTTTTGCTGAACGAATCTTGTTACTCCTGGCGTTGATTCCTCATGTAAAACCTGAATTACTTGATCCACTATTCATCATTAATCAAAAAAATGGACGCGGTTTTACAGAGTTTGGGGGCATCCAGGGAAAAAATCACGGTGGTTTTATTCCAACAGGGGAGACGTTCGTATTTATCATGACCGGTGGACAATTAGCAGAACGATTTGCATTGACGGAGCTTTTTCAGGCTGATCATGTGTTTGCCAGGCATCACCTGTTAAAACTTGAACCAGCTCCGGGCGACGAATCGTTTTTGGCAGGTGCCATTCATCTTTCCCGCGATATACTGGACTACCTAACCTTTGGTGAGGCACACCGCCCTCTGTTAAGTTCGAAATTTCCTGCTCAGCTCATTTCGACAAAGCAGGATTGGACCGACTTGGTTATTGATGAAAAAACCATGCAGCAGATTGATGAAATCAAAATATGGTTGGACTTTGGACACCAACTACTCTACGAGTGGGAGATGAGCCACAAACTGCGGAAAGGGTATCGGTGTTTGTTTTATGGGCCACCGGGGACAGGCAAAACAATGACAGCTTGTTTGCTGGGGAAAGATACCAATCGTGACGTTTATCGCATTGATTTGTCGCTGGTCGTTTCAAAATACATTGGGGAAACGGAGAAAAATCTGTCCAATATTTTTGATTTGGCCGAAAACAAAGACTGGATCTTATTTTTTGACGAAGCAGACGCGCTCTTTGGAAAACGCACGAGTGTGTCTGATTCGCACGATCGCTACGCAAACCAGGAAGTTTCTTATTTACTTCAACGCATTGAGGATTATAATGGCTTGGTTTTATTGGCTTCAAACCAAAAAGAAAATATGGATGAAGCATTCACACGTCGATTCGATAACATCATCAATTTCGGCTTACCACGACCGGATCAACGGCTTAAAATATGGGAACAAGCATTTTCATCGAATTCCACC
>DATFMO010000575.1:0-4034 GCA_035266925.1 Sunxiuqinia sp.
GCGACTCTGTCGACATAGTCATTTCGACAATTGGGATCACTCGTCAAAAAGATGGGCTGACCTATATGGATGTGGACTATCAGGCCAATAAAAACCTGTTGGATGAGGCAAAAAAAAGTGGCGTTCAAAAGTTTATTTACATCTCTGTCCTCAATGGTGAAAAAATGAGACACCTGAAAATTTGCGAAGCCAAGGAAAAATTCGTGGATGAATTAAAGCAATCAGGACTGGACTATGTTATCATTCGCCCCAATGGCTTCTTCTCCGACATGGCTGAGTTTTTCGCCATGGCACAAAAGGGACGCGTTTATTTGTTTGGCAATGGAGAACTGAAATCCAATCCAATCCATGGTGAAGATTTGGCCCAGATTTGTGTTAATGCCATCAATGGAAAAGAAAACGAAATTCTAGTAGGCGGCCCCGAAACCATGAATCAAAATGAAATTGCCATCGTCGCATTTGATGCTGCCGGACGAAAACAAAAAATCACTCACATTCCGGATTGGATCAGACTTTTAGTGATTAGGTTGGCCAAAACGTTCACGGGTAGCAAAACATACGGACCCATCGAGTTTTTCATGACGGTGATGGGGATGGAAATGGTTGCACCTGAATATGGTCAACACACATTGAAAGAATTTTATATTGAGTTAAACAATAATGATAAGATGAATCAATAGAACAAAAACTTACAACTATGAACGTCATTGAAGTAAAAGACCTGAAAAAGATATACAACAGCACCGAGGTGAAAGTAAATGCCCTCAATGGCATCGATCTGACCATTGAAGAAGGTGAATTCACGGCGATCGTTGGCCCTTCCGGTTCAGGGAAAACCACCTTTTTAAATATGTTGGGCGGATTGGACATGCCCACGAACGGTGAAATTACCATTGGTGGAACAGACATCCGTCAACTTTCATCATCCGAGTTGATTGATTTTCGGTTGAACAATATTGGCTTTGTTTTCCAGGCTTACAACCTGATTCCGGTATTGACGGCACTGGAAAATGTGGAATTCATTATGCAGATGCAGGGAGTTGACAAGAACGAACGGGAACAACGAGCCAAAGAACTACTCACCCAGGTTGGGCTTGGCGACCGAGTCAACAGCCGGCCATCGAAACTGTCTGGTGGGCAGCAGCAACGAGTAGCTGTGGCACGGGCACTGGCTTCAAAACCCAAATTTGTTTTGGCCGACGAGCCAACCGCCAACCTCGATTCCAAATCTACCGCTAACCTGCTCGACATCATGGAGGAACTTAATTTAAAAGAGAAAATTACCTTTGTATTCAGCACACACGATCAGCGGGTGGTGAACAAAGCCCGCCGGGTGGTGACGCTGGAAGATGGAAAAATAATTAGTGACGAACGCAAAAACGGAAAATGATGCCAACCATATTCAATCTATTGCTGCTGTTTTCTTTATTCATAGTCAAACCAAGTGCAAGTGATCCACAAGACTGGCCGCAAGGACTGAACACGACGAAAGATGCTTTTTACCTCAACCAGTATGAAAAAGAAGTGGTTCTCGAGCTGAACAAAGTCCGCAACAATCCGGCACAGTATGCAAGCGAATACCTTGAACCATTGCGGCTAGCGTACGATGGGAAAAAGTTCACCTATCCAGGACACATCCCCATGATGACCCGTGAAGGTGTGGCTGCACTTGATAATTGTATCAAAGCGTTGAAAGCAGCATCACCAGCTCCGCCATTAACACCGTCTCGAGGATTGAGCAACGCTGCCAATCTATTGGTCAACGACCAAAAATTACATGGTGGTACCGGCCATGTAACAAAGAGTGGCTGGAACCCAGAAGTTCGTATTAGACGCTACGGAACTTATAAAACACACCTGGCAGAAAACATTGTTTATGGGTATAACAATCCGCGACACGCTGTCATTTCATTACTGATTGATGATGGCGTTCCCAACCGGGCTCATCGAAGAAACATTCTCAATCCTGAATTTAAAGAAGTTGGACTGGCATTCGAAAAACACCCCAAATACAACTATGTCTGCGCCATTGAATTTGTCGATCAATTTATCAAGAAATAATAATGAAACGACTAGTCATTCTTCTGATCATACTTTCCCCTTTTTCATTGAAAGCACAAAGCTCTGCCGCCCTGAATGGCTATGTGAAAGAGCTCTACATGTATTACCATTCCAAGGAAACCATTCCGGGTTTGACAATGGAGAATTTCTGGACCAACACCATCCATAACCGGTTCAATTTTAAATGGTACGCAACAGACAAACTCACCGCTGTAGTTGAGATGCGAAACCGGCTTATCTTTGGAAACCTGGTGAAGGATTTCCCCATGTACCAGTCAACAATCAATGTGGATAATGGCTACTTCGATTTATCAATTATCCCATTGGAAGGCAACGGTTGGTTTCTGCATTCGATGTTTGACCGGGCCTATCTTGATTGGATGTCGGGCAAATGGGAAGTTCGAGTCGGTCGACAACGCGTCAACTGGGGCATCAACCTGGTATGGAACCCAAACGATGTGTTCAACACCTTTTCTTACTTCGATTTTGATTATGAAGAACGGCCGGGAACAGATGCGGTGCGCGTGCAATACTACACCGGAGTGACTTCATCAGCTGAACTGGTGTATAAAATTGGCAAAAACGCCAACGAAATGGCCCTGGCTGGTTTGTATCGCTTTACGCAGTGGAACTACGATTTTCAGTTCCTCGGTGGCTGGGTTGGCCCCGATTACGTCGCTGGTGCAGGCTGGTCAGGCGATATCAAAGGTGCCGGTTTCCGTGGTGAAATCACCCATTTTACTCCCCGCCAAAGTTGGTCCAATTCCAAAACGGCGACCGTAGCTTCTGTTTCTGCAGATTACACGTTCCCAAATTCATTGTATATTCATTCCAGTGTTTTATACAATAGCATTGGCTCCAAAGGCAAAGCTGGTGGATTCGATCCGTTTTTCAATACCAACCTGTCAGCCAAATACCTGTCGTACGCCCAATTTTCCCTGTTCGGACAAGTCTCCTATCCACTCACACCATTATTCTCGGCCAACCTTTCGGGTATTGTCAATCCGAACGATGGCTCCTGGTATTTTGGGCCTGCCCTCACCTACTCGCTTCAAAACAACCTGGAACTGATGTGCACGAGTCAACTCTTTTTTGGCGACAAAGGCACTGAATTTGGTGACATCGGGCAGTTGATTTTCACCCGGTTGAAATGGAGCTTTTAAGGCCTGAAAATAGTAGTGGGATTACTCGGGCACAAGTACCAATGACCAATTTTCCAATGACCAACGATTGAGTACATCCTTTTAAAATAATTGCCAATTTGCGATTTTCGTTCTACTTTTGTCGGTCAATAATTTTAGGAAATGGGCAAAAAAGTAGTTATCGGACTTTCAGGTGGCGTGGATTCAAGTGTTGCAGCATACCTTTTGAAACAACAGGGGTATGATGTGACAGCGCTGTTCATGGTGAATTGGCACGACCGAACCGGCACAATTACCGGACACTGCACCTGGGAAGATGACGCCATGATCGCCGAGATGGTGGCCAAGAAACTCGACATGCCCTTTCACATTGTTGACCTGAGCAAAGACTACAAAAAACGAGTCGTCGATTATATGTTCGACGAATACAGCAACGGTCGCACGCCCAACCCGGATGTGCTGTGCAACCGCGAAATCAAGTTCGACATTTTCATGGATGAATGCCTGAAGTTTGGGGCTGACTTTGTTGCCACCGGCCACTATTGCCAGAAAACTGAATTTGAAAAGGATGGTAAACCCATTTACCAACTGCTGGCCGGCGATGACAATAACAAAGACCAGAGCTACTTTTTGTGCCAATTGAATCAGGAACAATTGAGTAAATCGCTCTTCCCAATTGGGCATCTTGATAAGCCGGAAGTCCGCAGAATAGCTGCCGAACAACAATTACCCACAGCCACCCGAAAAGATTCACAGGGCATTTGCTTTGTTGGGAAAGTGGATCTGCCCACCTTCCTGCAACAGCAGCTGGAGCCCAAAACCGGGAACGTG
>DATFMO010000576.1:0-4696 GCA_035266925.1 Sunxiuqinia sp.
TCTGCTTAATTCATCCTTGCGAAAATAAGGATTTTACTGAGTTTTGCCGCTATAATCTTTGATATTGAGAAAATTTATAGAACATATCTGAATTTTCTTTTCCTTTTTACGAGTAGGAACGAAAATTTTCAGCTTTTATGAAATTGATTCTTTCCGGGGAAACGATGCATGGTATTTGGCTACAGTTACTTTTCATTATTTTTGAAAGAAAAAATGGATTTTACATTTCTGAAAATTGATATCAAAAATGACGAACATGGTCTGCAATTGATTCGTTTGCTCGATGCCTATATGCGGGATGAGATGGGAAATGGTGCTCCAATGCCGGAAGCACTAGCACCCAAAATTCTGGCTGGTTTGAAAGATTATTCTGGCTACCTTGGTTTTTTCGCGATGGTAGACGGTGAATATGCAGCCTTAGCCAACTGCAATAAAAACTACTCGACCTTTAAGGCACAACCGTTGATCAACATCCATGATTTTGTGGTGCTCCCCGACTTCAGGGGAAAAGGCGTTGGCAAATTTTTATTGGATGCTATTGCTGACTATGGTAAGGAAAATGGCTTTTGCCGAATCAATTTGGAAGTTCGTCACGAGAACATCAACGCACAAAAGCTTTATCAAAAGGCTGGCTTTTCGGAGTGCGATACGCCGATGTATTTCTGGGAGAGAGATTTGTAATAATTGGTTTCCTTATTTACTTAATGTCTTCAAAGTTTGTTTTGGTGATTACGATTGAGTTGCCAAAGTTTAAAAGTATGATTAATGGTCTGGTTTTCAAGATGGAAAATTTGTAAATTGATTAAAAACCAAAAATCAGCCAGCCATGAAAAAATCTGTTTATGAAGATGCACTGGATTACCATCAACAAGGCCGTCCCGGGAAAATTGAAGTCATCCCAACAAAACCGCATGAAACACAATATGATCTGTCGTTAGCTTACACACCGGGTGTTGCCCAGCCTTGTCGCGAAATTGAGCAAAACCCGGATAAGGTTTACAAATACACGTCGAAAGGAAATTTGGTAGCCGTAGTTTCTAACGGGACTGCCGTTTTGGGTTTGGGAAATATCGGCCCTCTGGCAGGCAAGCCTGTGATGGAGGGCAAAGGCATGCTGTTCAAAATATTTGCCGATGTGGACGTGTTTGATATCGAAGTGGATGAGAAAGACCCGGATCGACTGATTGAAGTCGTCAAAGCCATTGCCCCCACCTTTGGAGGTATCAACCTCGAAGATATTAAAGCTCCGGAATGTTTTTATATTGAAGAAAAATTGAAAGAGAAGCTTGACATTCCAGTTTTTCATGATGATCAGCATGGCACAGCCATTATTTCAAGCGCTGGTTTGTTGAATGCGTTGGATATAAACGGGAAGAAAATTGAGGCCATTCGCGTTGTGATCAACGGGGCAGGGGCTGCTGCTATTTCCTGTGCTAAATTGTACATTAGTCTGGGAGTGAAAAAAGAAAACGTCATCATACTTGATAGTAAAGGGGTTCTTACCAAGGAGCGAACTGATTTGAATTCGATCAAGCAGCAATTTACGACTTCGCTATCCATTAAATCATTGGCTGAGGCGATAAAAGGAGCTGATGTTTTTTTGGGCCTCTCGGTTGGCAATGTGGTTTCGCAGGACATGATCCGCAGCATGGCTGAAAATCCCATCGTGTTTGCCATGGCCAATCCCACACCGGAAATTTCCTTTGAAGATGCCACCAGTGCCCGGCCAGATGTGATTATGGCAACTGGAAGAAGCGATTACCCGAACCAGATCAACAATGTGTTGGGTTTCCCATTTATTTTCCGTGGGGCGCTGGATGTACGGGCAACAACCATCAACGAGGAAATGAAAATTGCCGCCGTGAAAGCCCTGGCCGACTTGGCTAAAAAATATGTTCCCGAGTTGGTGACCAAAGCCTACGGCATGGACAACATTGTGTTTGGCAAGGAGTACATTATTCCCAAACCGCTTGATCCACGATTGATCACGACAGTTGCGCCGGCTGTGGCCCGGGCTGCAATGGACAGTGGCGTTGCACGCAAACCAATTGAAGACTGGGATGAATATGAACGGGAGTTGGGCGCACGGCTTGGATTGGAAAACAAGTTGATCATGACGATCAGTAACAAAGCCCGTAAAAACCCGAAACGGGTAATATTTGGCGATGCCAATAACCTGAAAATGTTGAAGGCAGCCCGGTTCGTCGTGGATCAGGGAATTGCCAAGCCTATTTTATTGGGAAGTCGCCGAACCATTGAGCATATCCTGCAGGAAAATCAACTGGATTTATCCGATGTCCCGATTATCGATATTTACCAGGATATTTCGGACGAAAGACGGACGGAGCTCGCTCAGGTTTTGTTTGAAAAGCGAAAACGCAAAGGCATGAGCTTCGACGAAGCATTGGAAAAAATGTACAACAACGATTATTTTGGCTGTATGATGTTGGAAACTGGTGAAGCTGACGCTTTTATTTCCGGCTTCTCCCGCAAATATGCCGACACTATTCGGCCTGCCTTGCATGTCATTGGTGCCAAGGAAGATTTCCAGCTTATCGCCGGCATGTACATCATGCTCACGCCAAAAGGCCCTTTATTCCTGGCTGATACGACCGTTAATTCAGACCCGGCGCCACAGGTGATCGCCGATACCACGGTACTTGTGGCCAACGAGGTTCGGAGGTTTAAAATTGAACCGAGGATTGCGGTGTTGAGCTATTCCAATTTTGGAGCCTTCAAGGGAAAAGGCAGTCCGGTGCGGGCAAGCGAAGCGGTGAAAATCCTGCACCAAAATTATCCTGATCTGATAGTGGACGGTGAGATGCAGGCCAACTACGCGCTGAATGGTGCTTTGCGCTGCAAAAAATTTCCCTTCACCAAACTAAAAGATCAGGATGCCAATGTCTTGATATTCCCAAATCTGAGTTCGGGAAATATTTTGTACAAAGTCCTTCAAGAACTGGGAACAGCCAAAGCCATTGGCCCAATTTTGCTGGGCATGAACAAACCCGTTCATGTGTTGCAAATGGAAAGCTCTGTGCGTGAAATCGTGAATCTGGTAGCTATTGCCGTGGTGGATGCACAAGAGGCGGAGAAGAAATAAAAGCATGTTTTTACTGAGCAGGTGACGGCAAGTCACCTGCTCAGTATTCGATAGTGCTGGCTTTGTGACCCAAGTCACTGACAAACATATTCGTAAGACCTACCTTAGCGCTCCTGAAAAACTCATTTATAAAATACGATCATGATACTACTTATATTGGTTTTCGGGTTTCTGTTTGGGGCTGTCTTGCAATACGCCCGCTTGAACCGCTTTAATACAATCAGTGGCATGGCAACGCTGGAAAATCTGGCTGTTGCAAAGGCCATTGCTATCGCCATCGGTGTCGGTGCTATTTTGCTCAGTGTCGAAATTGGACTTGGGTTGGCGTCCTACCATGTCAAACCTTTTGTTTTTGGAGGTATCGTGTTGGGCGGCTTGATCTTTGGTACTGGTATGGCCATTTTAGGCTATTGCCCGGGAACGATGGCCATTTCGTTGGGTGAAGGTTCGCTCGATGCACTGGTTGGAATTGTTGGCGGTTTGGTCAGTGGCGTGCTTTTTACTATTCTTTTGCCTTCCATGCATCGTATTCTGGGTCCGAACCTTGGAAGCATTTCGTTAAACTCGCTACTCGGAGGCCATCCGTTTGTTTTTTACCTGCTGGTTTTTGTCATTGGGGCATTGTTCGTAGCCTTGGCTTTTTGGCTGCATAAGCTGGAAACGGTGAAAGACCTGAAATGGCTGTATGCGGGGATCGGCTTGGCCGTGTTGAATGCCATTGTGTTTTTAAGTAGTACTTTCAACCGGCCAATCGGAGCTTCTACTTCTTATCCATATATGGCCGATGTGCTGACAGGGACGACCGGCAACGATTATTTCGCAAAAATTCATACCCCTGGTCATTGGGAAATGATCTTTTTGATTGGGGCAATTCTTTCTGGATTGGTATTGTCTCTGTACCGCAAGGATTTTAAACTGACATTGATTCATGAAAATTGGAAAAGATACAAGGGTGATTCGTCTGCCAAGCGGATTGCCTGGGCATTCGCTGGTGGTTTTATTTTAATTTTTGGGGCACGCATGGCCGGAGGTTGCACGAGTGGGCATGTTGTTTCCGGTGGGATGCAACTGGCTGTGAGTAGCTTGGTTTTTGCTGTTTTTGTGTTTATTGGCTTATTGGTAATCGGAAAGGTTTTTTACAAAATGGGGAATGCAAAAAGCTAATTTTTCCCGATTGTGGTTTTGAATGAAAGAGCCCTTTTTAGGGCTTTTTTGTTTTTGGTGTTGTCGAAGGATTGAACGAAGCCTGCGGTGAAATGTACACTTTACCAGCCACTCGCATTCTATTTTATTTTTATCGTGCCATTCCGATACAAATCCAATGCATCGTTCAATATTCGATTAATGGTGTCCATCGGTAAATCCGCATTGGGATTGATTCGGAGAATCTTCATTCTTGAACGGTTGCCTTCCTCTAATTCAGGATGGTCAAGATGCGTCCCTTCGACCATGAGGATGTACGGTTCTTCCGTTTTTTTGTCTGTCCAAAGGTAACAGAACATCTTTTTTCTGTAGCAGAAGCAGGGCATTCCATACTTTCGCGCTTCTGTAACATTCGAATCTTGTTCAAGAATGATGTCCCTTAATGCAAGC
>DATFMO010000577.1:0-3865 GCA_035266925.1 Sunxiuqinia sp.
TTATGCAAACATTGCCGCATAAACACAAAAAAGCTGCCTGAAAAACGTTTTGTTTTTAGACAGCCTCCTATTATTGTAGCACCCCTTCGGGGTTTTAAGTCCCCAACTTTGCCGACAGGCGAAAACACCCTCCTTGTTCACAGGGAGGGTCGATCCGGCAACGCCGGATCGGGGTGGGTCAAGAAAGTTTAAACAGCTTCCCACTTCCGCACGAATGTCGCGCCTAAAGCCAGGGCGAAGTGCAACCTGTCAGCGTCGCCAGCATCCCGACAGGCCGGGACAGCGCCAACAACTAAAAGGCGAGAACCGCGGCTGCCCCGACTTCGGGCTAAGGCCTTTGGTCGGTTAAAACAATGAAGCCAACAGGGCATTTTCTTCCTGTCTTAATCAAATTTGTTGCACAAATCAATATTGGTTAACTTTGAAAAAAAAATGAGATGAATAAATTATTATCCCGAATTACAATTGACCCTGAAATTTGTCATGGCAAACCTTGTATTAGAGGTATGAGATGGCCAGTTGAGGTCATCATTGATATGTTAGGTTCAGGCATGACGACAGAACAAATACTTGAAGATCATAAGGAGCTGGAAAAAGAAGACATTTTGGCGAGCCTGAATTTTGTTAAGCTATATTTGTCAGGCCATTCGATAAAAGATGTTGCCTGATGAAATTTCTGTGTGATGTGCATATCTCCTATCAATTATGCACCCGTCTAAAATCGATGGGTTTTGAAACAACTCATGTCAATGAAATTTTGGATAGGTCTGAGACTAAAGATTCGGACATTTGTAAATATGCTGATCAAAACGACTTGATTGTTGTCACTAAAGATTCAGATTTCAGGAATTCTTATTTCATTAAACAGACACCAAAAAAGCTTGTTAAAATTAATTTGGGAAATATTCCAAACCAGGAACTAATAACCATATTTACAGACAATATTCGTGCAATTCAAAAATTGTACTTAAGGCAAAACTTTTTGCTGGAGATCGATCAAGATAATATTAACTTGATTGAAATAGAATAAACCCCCGCTGGTCAGCCCCGAACCATAGGGGTGCAATCCTAACCTCCAAACAAGGGGATTTGCAATCCTATTCGACATTCCCCAACCAGATTCCTGCCTGCGCAGGAATGACGCATATATTTCCAGGGCTGTCAAGTCCCCAACTTCGCCGACAGGCGAAAACACCCTCCTTGTTCACAGGGAGGGTCGATCCGGCAAACGCCGAATCGGGGTGGGTCAAGAAAGTTTAAACAGCTTCCTGCCTGCGCAGGAATGGAAGACACGACACTGTCTGTCTGAATTCATTGGGATTCAGAGTGAGACGCTCGCTAAAACCGCACCTCAAAAGATTCCCTGGCTTAATTTTTTATACCTTTGTAAAAAAGCAAACGATATGGTTACCATTAAAATAAATGAACATACTAAGGCTGGAAAAGCGCTGATTGAGACCGCTCGTATTATGGCACAAAAATTTAAAGGGATTGATATTATTGACGACAACGGTATTTTATACGAAAAAATGAAAGCCAACCATCAATCCGACTTACTCTCGGAACCTGAGAAGGCAGACTTTTTAAAAGAGCTTAAAAATACCGCCAAATAATGCATTACGAAATTGAAAAATCCTTTGCACGTGATTTTCGAAAGTTGAAAGACAAAAAATTGGCAAAGGCAATCCTCGAATGCATCCAAAAAGTCTCGGACGCCCAATCCATCAAAGACATTTCCAACCTAAAAAAATGACCGGTTACCAATCGGCTTATAGAATGCGTAGCGGTGATTACCGGATTGGCATCATCATTGAAAATAACATCGTTACTTTTGTAGCTTTTGCTCACAGGAAGGAAATTTACCGGAAATTTCCATGATCCAGCTTACCTTATCAGTTAGCCAGTCTGGTTAACCATCCTGACCTTTTTTCAAGAACCTCCGCAAAGTGGGGCAGTTTATTCAACGCCAGTGAAAAGAGCCAGGACTAGTGAGCGTCTCACTTGAAAAAACCACCCCAACGAAAAATATTCCCGCTTTCGCAGGAATGGGATCAAAACGCAGGCTCGTAGTGCAACCTTTTGGCGGGCGTAGCCCCCGAAAGCGTTTAAACGTTGAAAAATCAAATTCGCGGTTAAAAACCACGACACCCGAACACCTCCTGCCTTATGCGCTAAGCGGCACATCCGCTAAGCGCGTTGCTCTGCAAGCTTCTGCAAAATCCAAATTTTTTGTATCCCAATTTAATTTTATACTAACTTTATACAATGGAACCTGAATTTTCAAAACATGCTTTAGACCAGATGGAACGAAGGGACATTACCAGGGAACTGGTGTTATCGATTGTCGGTCAACCTGATTCGATGATAGCACAAGATGAAGAAATCAGGATTTGTTCCAGGCTTGTTGCTGAAAAATCAAAGCTCTATCTTTATCGGGTATTTATAAACTATCTGAAAAGCCCGATGTTAGTAATTACAGTTTATAAGACTTCAAAAATCGAAAAGTATGGTTATAAAATATGACAAAGATATTGATGCAATCTACATCAAGTTGTCTGATGAACAAGTTGCCGAAAGCGATGAAGAAAAACCAGGGATCATATTAGACTACGATGAATCAGGCAATATCGTTGGTATTGAAGTATTAAATGCTTCAAAGAAAATGAACCATCCCAATGGTGTAACTTACGAAGTAGCCTGATTTCCGTGATATCCTGATGGCATAGATTTATAATCACAATCTTAATTCCACGCTGATTCAGATTATAAGTCCGAATCCTTAACCCAGAGGGATTTGTTATTCATTCGATTTATCGTTTTAAATCATAGCTAACCACAATTTCATACTCTGTATCCTCGATACCCGGAACTGAAATTTGAATACTTGCCACAGGTTATCACCAAAATGCGGGTTGGCGGTGCCAGCCCTGTGAAATGTTTGTAAAATAAATTTCACAGGGCCAGAAATAAGAGCCTGAAAAACATTATCCAAAAGTCACAGGAAGATTTACGCGCTATTCGGAAGAATAAAGTTATCAACGGCTGGTCAGTTCCGAAACATCGGAATGCAATCCTGACCTTGCTATTCAAGAACTTCCGCAAGGTGGGGCAGTTTATTCAGCGGCAGTAGCTGACCCACCCCGGCCCTCCCTACGTGTAGGGAGGGTGATGCAGAACGTTTTGTATGCCTCTGGTTGTAATGACCAGGAGCATTTTTGTTGTGTGGGGTTCTGAAGATTGGAAAACAGCACACCAAGGGCATCAAGTCCCAAAGTTCGCCGACAGGTGAAACTTCACCCTCCTTGTTTACAGGGAGGGTCGATCCGGCATCGGTGGATCGGGGTGGGTGATGCAGAACACCGTTCCGCCGGGGAAATCAGCGACAAACGGTATCAATAAATGCTGATATTCGTCTAAGAGCCTGATCCATATTTGCTAATTCTTCATTCTTGATTCTTAAAACATGCAGCCCTAGTCCTTCGATAATTTCATCGCGATGGCGATCTTCTTCTTTTTGAAAATCATGAATCTTACCATCTAACTCGATGACTAACTTCATTTCAGCACAATAAAAATCAGCAATAAAATAATAGGACCGATTGTTTGTAACCTGGTACACAAGCGAATGTTGCCGAAGAAATCGAAAACCTTGAAATTTTCGTTTTCGAAGGTTCGCCCATAAAAGATTTTCTGCCGGGGTCATGTTTTTTCGCAATCGTCGTGCCCGACCAATTGGGGATGAATCACTCATGATGCTTTTTTCTTTTTAAGATAACAAAAAAGACGGTTACGAAACCACTACAGTTATCAAAAAACCAAGTCCCCCACTTCGCCGACAGGTGAAACTTCACCCTCCTTGTTTACA
>DATFMO010000578.1:0-2253 GCA_035266925.1 Sunxiuqinia sp.
ATACAAAACCAATGGTATCGATCCAAACACGGGCGACCCGATTATTGTCGACACCGACAAGGATGGACAGATCACAGCAGCCGACGAAACCTACATTGGCGATCCACATGCCAATTTATTGTACGGAGCCACTGTCAATCTGAATTACAAAAATTTTGATTTGAACTTGTTCCTCCAGGGAACTCAGGGAAATGACGTGTTCATGGGTTGGTTCCGTTCTGATAGGCCTTTTTCAAATAAGCCTGAATTTATGTACACAAACAGATGGACAGCCGATCATACCAATGCAACCTGGCCGGCAGCGAACAATACCAGTGACTATATTTACCGTTCCGACCTGATGGTTGCTGATGGCTCGTATTTGCGCATCAAGCAAATTCAGTTGGGATATAGTTTGCCCAAAACAATCATTCAAAAGCTGGGTGTTGGAAAAACCCGTTTATATGTGTCTATGGATGACTATTTCACCTTTACCAAGTATAAAGGATTGGATCCGGAAGCAGGTAGTTCCACTGACAACCGACAAGGTGTCGATCGTGGAATCTATCCAATTGCAGGTAAAGTATTATTTGGTATTTCCGTTAACTTTTAATTTAAATTTTTCGAACTATGAAATTTTCAAAACGATATAAAATCATCTTTGTGATCTCATTGGCTTTCATGGGATCCTGTTCCAAAGATTTTCTGGATGTTCCGCCAACAGGACGGCTGACCAGTGAATCGTACCTGAAAACGAATGAGGAAGTGAAAGCGGCGATTGTCGGCGTTTACAATTCCATGCAAACAAACTTTTCCAACGGAAGTTGGACCAGCGAATTTTTTGTAAAGAACCTGCCGGGTGACGATTGTTTGGCGGGCTCCTCAGAAGGTGATCAGCCTGGTTATCAGAATATTGATGACTTTGCGATTCAAACGGATAACGCCAAAATTTTAGGCGTTTGGACCAATATTTACAAATCAATCAGTTCAGCCAATACCATCATTGATAAGGTACCTGGTGATACGCCGGCTATGAAATCGATGGTAGCAGAAGCCAAAGCACTGCGCGCGTTCAACTATTTGGAATTGGTCATCATGTTTGGTGGAGTTCCGTTAATGACGACCAATCCGACTGATGAGGCGCAATATTCCTTGCCACGCTCTACAGCTGAGGAAGTGTACGCGCAAATTGAAAAGGATTTAACCGAAGCCATCCCTGATCTTCCATTGAAAAGTGAATACAGTGAGGCTGATCGCTACCGCATGTCGAAGGGTGCTGCCCAGGCATTCCTTGGAAAAGCATACCTGTATCAAAAGAAATACAGCGATGCAGCTGCCCAGTTTGCTGCTGTTATAAGTAGCAACGAGTATGCGTTGGAACCCAATTTCGCTGATGTTTGGTCAAAAAGCACGGAGTTTGGGCAGGAGTCGCTGTTTGAAATCTCCTATACTTCCAAAGAATCCTACGACTGGGGCAACTTCCCATGGGGAGGTGGCAACGAAAGTAATATTGAAGTGCAGTTGCAAGGTCCCCGTGGAGACCTGTTCGACCTTAGTAATTCGAGCCTTAATATCTTGAATGGTTGGGGATTCAACATGCCATCTGCAAAAATTGGAAAAGCATTTGAAGATGCGCACGATTCCATCCGCGGTGCAGCAACTGTGATGTCTGCTGCTGACTTTGAAGCTACAGGTGGTGTTATTAAAGATCCAAACGCACACGATTATGGAGGTTACATGCGCATGAAATATGTGACTCGCGCTTCACAAACCAGTTCCCAGGGAATTCCGGAACTGAACTACACCACTAACTGGCGATTGATGCGGTATGCTGATGTGCTGTTGATGGCTGCTGAAGCTTATCATTTTTCAGACAATGATGCACAGGCTTTGGTTGAACTTAATAAAGTACGCGAACGTGCCAAGTTAGATGACATCAAAGCTTCGGACGATATCTTTGCAGCGATTGTAAAAGAGCGTCAGTTGGAACTGGCTTTCGAGGGGTCACGCTTTTGGGATCTTGTTCGTTGGGGAATGGCTGACCAGGAATTAGGAAGCTTGGGATACAAAAGTGCTACAAATGGACTGTTCCCAATTCCGCAGAATGAAATCATTGCCAACAAAGCGATGGATAAATCAAATCAAAATCCGGGTTACTAAACTGGGTTAATCTCTCAAAATAATAAACAAGAAACGAATTCGCCGAGGAACAGAAATGGTTCCTTGGCGGATTTTATTTGCCTGATAACGATGTGTTGCCAAATAGTGTTTATT
>DATFMO010000579.1:0-2251 GCA_035266925.1 Sunxiuqinia sp.
AACCAATACTGTTGCCCACCCGTGAGATGAACGAATTCGAGCCACCAGCACGATCAATCCGACGAATTGCAGATGCCATGAATGGCGGCCACGAGCGCGACTGGGTGCGTGCTTGTAAGGAGACCACTCAAAACCGGGTAAAAACATCCTCAAACTTTGAATTTGCCGGCCCGCTAAATGAAGCAATTATGCTCGGAGCGCTAGCTGTCAGACTGCAAAGTTTAGATCGCAAACTGGAATGGGATGGCCCGAATATGCAATTCAACAATGTCAGTGACCGTGATCAACTAAAAATAATGACCAGCAGTGAATTTCATATTGACGATGGCGAGCCACGCACGAAGAAAGAATTTACTCGCTTGCCGGCCAAACAAACAATAGCCGAATGGATCCGAACCACCTACCGACCAGGCTGGGAACAAATTTGAGTTGGTCATTGGGGACTGGATAACTAGTCATTGGTAAATTGGATAGTTGGTCACAAGTTTAAATACTTGCACCACAAATGACTAATTATCCAGTGACTAATCACTAATTATCTAATGACTGATTTAATTGTTGCTTGATTTTTTGCTCAATTTCTTCGGTCAGCTCCTTCACATCACGACCTGCTGGATCAATCGGTGGTAATACCGTGTAATTTAAGCGGGTACCAAATTGAAGTGGGTAATAGCCTTTCTCCATGAGCTGGCTGTTTCCATCAATAACAAAAGGCACAATTAACGCAGAAGGTGCAGCACGCAATAGCGAGGCAATTCCTGCATGCTGAAAATGCTTGACCTTCCCGTCTTTGCTGCGTGTCCCTTCGGGGAATATGCTGGCAGAGTAGTTTTCTTTCTCAATATGTTTACCCAATTTGGTAATTTCAACAATCGCCTGGCGACCATTTTTTCGATCAATTAATGCCGAACCTCCATACCTCAAATTATACGAAATGCTTGGGATTCCTTTCCCCAGTTCTTTTTTGGAAACAAACTTCGGATGTCGTTTTCGAAATCCCCAAACGATTGGAGGAATATCAAAGGTACTCTGATGATTCGACACAATCAGGAAAGGTCGGTCTTGTGGCAATTGTTCAAAACCGTAAAAACGAACTCGTGCCCCAATAATTCTCAGGCTGTAAATCAATAGAAAGTTTAAAATATCGACGGATTTCTTGCGTAGTTCATAGCCACCAATCCAGCGACACACAACCTGTACGGGATGAAATACCAGTAACAATAAGGTAAAGACCAATAAATAAATGGGGGTCAATAAGTAGCCTAAAAAAGTTTTCATCGTGCGGTTTTTGGTCTCAGAAATACAAAAGAACAAAAAATATAGGAGATCACCACAGGAAGGATTTGGGATGCAACTACTCAATAGCCAACTTGACTCTTCGGTTACCCGCTGATAATCAATCCAATTATTCCGGTAGACAACACCAATTAATCCGTAAAAATCAACCATTTTTGCGATGGATTTGGTACCTTTAAACGTAAAATCAACCAGCCATGAAACCACGAACCTTTGCAAGTTACCTGGTTGCTTACCTGTTGATCATTTCTTTGGCTTGCCTGGCCCAAAACGAAAACGAGCAACCATCCATCCGACAACCGGCTGTAGCAGGCTCCTTTTATCCGGCTGATCCGGTGCAACTCAAAAATCAACTTGCCGACTTCTTTCAGGACAATGAATCTGTTCAGCATGATGAAAATATCATTGCACTGATCGCTCCACACGCTGGATATGTTTTTTCAGGCGAAGTGGCAGCTTCAGCCTATGCACAACTGAATCGTGACAAAAGTTACGAGCACATCTTTGTTTTAGGCCCCAGCCACCATGTCCGAATGGATGGCGCTTCGATCTACAACCAGGGAAATTATTTAACGCCGCTTGGTCCGGTAAAGGTCGACACAGCACTCGCCAATCAATTAATCAGTGAATACCCCTTTTTTCAATTCGTTCCATCAGCCCACAAGCAGGAACACAGCATTGAAGTACAATTGCCTTTCCTCCAATACTGGCTCCACAAGCCAATCACGATCGTTCCTATTCTCCCAGGCACACAATCCGTTATCACCTGCAATAAGATTGCGGATGCGTTGAAGCCTTATTTTAATTCGAGAAACTTGTTTGTCATCAGCAGCGATTTTTCGCACTACCCAACTTACAAAGGTGCCGAAAAAGCTGACCAAACAACGGGCGATGCGATTGCTACCAATTCACCAAATAATTTCCTGAAAGCGATTCGCAAAAACGAATCCCAGGG
>DATFMO010000580.1:0-6342 GCA_035266925.1 Sunxiuqinia sp.
CATTTTCGATAAAGCAACAGCCGATTCGTTCCGCCAGAATATCCTGGAAAAAGGCGGCAGCGAAAACCCCATGGATCTGTATGTTCGTTTCCGCGGACAGGAACCAACTGTTGACGCCTTGCTGGAACGCAGTGGTCTGAAAAATTAAACATTGACCCAAATACCATATTTGAGCCCGGTTCAAAAGATTGAATCGGGCTCTTTGTTTTCGATGATTTTCACCCTCTCTTCTACACTGAATACCATCTTTAGGAAATATTAAGAAATTAGCCATCAACAATTAATTTGGTATTGACGTTTATATTAACCTGAGTTCGATTATAAAAATGTACACAGAAAGTCATTATTGTTTAAGATTTGGATTACAAAAAATTGAAGTAATAATGGATTATTTCGAAATTTTTTGGTTCAAAGATTGAATGATAATGATTTTCGAATGCTGTGAAGTATTTTTATAGTTGGACTCAGGTTACTATTCAATAATTATAATGAACATGATTTTATCACCAATTAACGTAACACCATGAAAAAAAGAAATGTTATTGCTGGACTGCTCCTGACCTTTATGTTTTCAGCCATTCTGGCTTCAGCAGTTGAGCTGCCTAAAAATGAAAAAATAACCTACAAAATGCCGCATAAAGTGAAAGCGGTGTTTGAAAACAAATGCTTCGGCTGCCACAACAACGAATCCAGAAGCGATAAAGCCAAAGACAAGCTTAATTTTGACAAGTTGAGTGACCTGACAAAGGTTGAGAAGCTGGGAACCTTTAACCATGTTAAAAAAGTTCTGGATGAAGGCAAAATGCCTCCAAAAAAGTTTTTGGAAAGGTACCCGGAAAAAGGGTTGACAGCAGGCGAATCAAAACTGCTGAACGACTGGGTACAAAAAGAATCAAAATCATTACTCAAGGATTAGTTGGTAAAATGTTAAGTTGAATTCATAACTTGCATTCGTCAATCGTTTCCAACTGATTTTATCATGCAAAAAAAACTTCGATTAATCGGCATCATTGCACTGGTTCTGTTTGTTCTGATCCAGTTATATCGCCCCAAAAAGAACAATGGTGCGATAACCAGGGAACACCTGTATAAGCAGGAACAAGTTCCGGCACACATCCAGACCATTCTGAATAATGCCTGCATGGATTGTCATTCCAACCACACCAATTACCTCTGGTATCATGAAATTGCGCCAGTATCCTGGTTGGTCCGGTACGACATCAATGAAGGCAAAGGGCACATCAATTTTTCGGAATGGGGAAAGTTGGATGTGTTTGATAAAATTGGGGATCTGGACGATCTCAGTAAAGCTGTAAAAAGCGGTGAAATGCCCATCAGCATGTACAGCATGATGCACAAAAAAGCACGGCTGTCGCAAGCTGAGAGAGACACGCTTGTCGCTTGGTCTGCCCGATTGAGCGAAAGTTTGATCAACCGGAATGCCGGAGATTAGTTTTTTGCATGAATGAGCGTAAAAATTCGAATTAAACTGGGGAGAACTATATTTGATTTTTTTGAGGGTCTGGCTTGAAGTCAGGCCCTCATTTGTATAAGAGAAGCGACATAAAATTATGGCATCCCGAAAATTTGGGCATCGCCTGCAATAATTCACCGCGAATTGGAATTCGCGGCACCCGGTGTTGTGTCATGCCAATTATTGTGATACAATCATTCCTGGCTAGAATTAGTTGGATTTTGTGGAAGTTGGAAAGTACTGTCTGGAAGGAAAATAAATTACCAATCAGCATTGAAAAACTGGAATAACGTTCAATGCTGACCTTATTTTTTCGCGAAGTTTACCCCAACGAAAAAACCGCTTCTGCTCTCAGAAGCGGTGTCAATCTTAAGTATATGATTAACCAGTAGGTCTTAGTTCGTTGTGTTTAAACTAAAATCGACCTGGTTGTTTTTAGTCGTTACCAGTACATTTTCAGCTGATGATTTTTGATACGAAATGTAAGACGCTATTCCATCGTACTTGCCAGCTGAAATGTTTTTAAAATTGCAACTGCCATCAAAATCGGTGCAGGCTTCCTGGTCAGTTCCTTTCAAAACAACTTTCACTCAACCAGTGCCTCGTTTGTTGTTTTGTCCACCACTTATCCGGTCAAGGTAATCAGAAAGGTTTTCATCTTTTCTAATGGTTTTGATTCAATATCAAAAGTACAGCGATCCGATTACGTTGAAATTACAGAATCATTAAAGTTTAGTTAAACAAAAAAATAGAACTAGCCCACAAAAGATGAACACTACTCCTTAATAATCTGACAGATAGAAATACCCTCCTCCTTAATTTTGAGCACTCTCCCGAGCTTCTTCATGCAACTTAAAATAGACCTTGTAACGGGGTATGCCGCCGCGTGGAACATCGCCATTCAAGTAAAAATTCACCACGTCAAACCCTCTATATACATTCTTCCACATAAAATAAGCTGAAGAATCCCGGCTGGTTATCGGCTGAAGAGGTAATCCAAACCTGGTGATGCTCTTTGGTTCGTATGCCATCGTTGGCTTGTGCACAATCACTTCAACCAACCGGTCCTTTTTAAACCGAAATTCCGTTGAATCGGCATTATTATACATTTGAATGAAACGTCTTCTTCCAAAATACCAGCGGTAAAAACTGGTATCCGGCTCCTCATGCATCAACTTGACAACAGCAGTTGTATCCATGGTCGTTTTCAATAATTTGGCATCAAAAAGATGCTCATCCTTTGGCTGTTTGTTTGTGCACGAAATTGCAAAAACCACCAAAGCACAGAAACCTAGAAATACGATTATTTTTTTCATCCTTCTTACTATTTGGTGTATGCAAGAAAACCACATTTTTCAGGTCTTCGATAAGAAAATTTCAAAGACAAGGCTTTCGAAGTTTTTGAATTCAAGGAGTTTACTGATGGTAAATGACGGATTCAAAAACGAGAGTAACGCAGTATTTGGGTTTTTCTTGCGAAGACTATTTATTTAAATTAAAACTGAGCGATAACGCATAACTCCGCCCCAGTTGATATTTTGTTGTGTAATACACATTATCACCCAACGAAATCTGTTCCTTGTGTGTATTATCCAAAATATTTTTCACTTTGAACAACACAGAAAACCGCTTTGTCAGATGTTTTCGCAGGGTAAAATTCAAATCCGGCATGGGTTGCAAATAGATGGACGGTAAGTCAATCTGGTACACAATCAATCGCTTGCCGGAAACATTCATACTTAAAGTTGATTCCCAGCCGTTGTTTGGATTTTCATACGACAAACTTCCATTTAGCGTATATGGTGCCTGGTTGTACATTGGGCGTGTATCTTTCGCACCCGGTTCCCAGGTACGAATGGCTACCAACTCTTCAGGCGTTACATTCACATAGGAATACACGTAGGTGAAGTTGGCCGATAGCTTGAAATATTTCAACGCATCAACGAACGAATCCAGGCTTTTGCGAACTTCCAACTCGGCTCCGTACAGGTTGGATTCTTTCACATTTTTGAACTGGAACTGGCTGGTAGAACCACCGGCACGCACTGACTGAGCATTTTCAATCGGGTTCAAAAACTTCTTGTAAAATAAGCTGAAAGATAAGTACTCGCCCACTTTCGGGTATTTTTCCCAGCGTAAGTCGAAGTTATCAACCAAGGTGCGCTGCAAGTCCGGGTTCCCATTTTGAATGTATCCACCCAGGAAGTCGTAGGTTGCAAGTGGTGCGAATTCGCGGAATGAAGGGCGAGCCAGCGTCCGGTTTGCTGAAGCCCGGAGATTGGTTTTATCATTCACTTTATAGGTCAAGGCAATTGAAGGCAGCAAGTCGTTGGTTTTGATAATACCGATTGAGTCATTGAATGCCTTCAGATGCATGTTTGTCTTTTCGTAACGGAAACCAACCGTTAGGTTCAGCTTTTCAGCAACCGGGCTTTCCAGCATCAGGTAAGCTGCACCCAAACGTTGATAGGCATCAAAGTTGTTCCCATCAATGTTGATGTTCATCAGGTAGTTTCTCAACTGGTTGTCAACGTATCCAAGGTTCTGATCCTGAAAGAATATGCTGATATTTCCATCGTAATTTTTGTCGGATTGAATACTATATTGGTAGATATTTTCCCTGAAACTACGCTCTTTATAGGTGAACATTCCTCCAAATTTAATCTTGGCTTCTCCCGCCTTAAACAGGTTGGCCGGAAGTGTAAAATCCAGTTTTGAGTTGCTGTTTGATTCGTTCAAATCACGGAAAAAGCGGGATGGACGATCCAGGTTTCCCATATAGTACAAGGTATCTCCCTGTGCATTGATCGTGTACTGGTTCCGGATCAAGCGGGTATCCGGCTCTTTAATTTTTGAGTCCGTGTAGGAACTGCTCCACTTGATCTTCAACTTGCGAAAATGAGGCAACACATGCTCTCCCCTCAACTGAACATTGCGGAACGAACGTTGTGTGTACGCAATGGCCCGGTTTTGCAAGCGAGTTGTTGAATCCGGGTTGGCATCCAACAGATAACCTTCCTGGGAGCGCGCTTCATTTGTGCCACCTTGGTTTGCCATCAAGCTCAACCCAATTTTATTATTGGCGGAGAATTTATAGGATGTATTCAGCATTGCTCCCATCAGCACATCATCTTCTGACTTGTGTTCTGTGGCAGAGGTATGAACATCGCGATTAAGCGTTGTTTGGCCTTCGCTGATCCCTTCATAAGAATTCTGAACACCATCCATATAGTTTGAGTATTTGCGGTCGTACGACAGCCCTACGATGAATCCCAGCGGCTTATTAAAGAACTTCACCTGGTTACCCACCGAAAAACTGAAACTATGGTTTAAAAACCGGGAAGCTTTCCCGGCTTGAAACTGACGGTTTTTAAATGCGCGGGATACGGTTGTAATTTGATCCTTGTTCAGATACGGATCAGGAAATTCACTGGCCGAATACTGGGCGATCTCGGGAGGCAGGGAACGAAATCCGTTGTCGTAGCCCAGCCAGTCAGTCTTGCTGCCTTTAGGAGCAAGAAAATCCTTATTCAGGTTCGCTTGTGGATTGAATTCCAGTCCCAATGAAAATTGCAAGCTAAAGGCACTTGGAAAATCCTTGGTTGTAATATCCACCAAACCTCCGGTAAAGTCACCCGGCAAATCAGGCGTAAATGTCTTATAAACAATAATGTTATCAATCAAATTGGTTGGGAAAAGGTCGAGCTGTACCGAGTTTTTGTTGGGGTCGAGGCTGGGTACATCAGAACCATTCAAGACCGATTTGCTGTAACGGTCACCAAGTCCGCGAACAAAAACATATTTCCCAGATGCAATGGTTACCCCGGTTACTTTTTTCAGTGCTCCGGCAGCATCACTCACTCCAATTTTTGAAAACTGGTCAGAGGTGATTGCATCGAATAATTTTGGTGATTTCTTTTGAAGGGTCAACAGTGCATTTTCGCTGTTTTTGGCTGCTTTTGCCGTAACAATTACTTCATTTATTTCCAGGTCTGCTGGGTTCAAATGTACCGTCAATACATTGGGTGTTCCCGGTTCAACTGTTACATCGCTCACGATGGTCGTTTGGTATGAGATATAAGAGACCCGGACATTATACGTTCCTGCATTAACTCCGGTGAGGTTGGCTATGCCATCAAAATCAGTAATGGTTCCTTTGGTTGTGCCATCAATAACAACAGTTGCACCAATAAGTGTCTCACCAGTTTTATCATCCACAACGGTCATTTTAATGGATCCCGTGTGTGCAAAGACAGAGATAAAACTACACAACAGAAGTGCTACACCTGCAACGGCATGCTTAAAATTCATAAAATTCGAAAATTAAATTTGATAATAGAAAACGTTCGGTCTGATTGGTTTTTCTTTTTTTGAATTGACTATTTCTCAAATTGTTCGTTAACTACTCGTAATAAATAAACTCAATGCTTGCATCTGATTGTTCATTGGTCCCGATACGCTCCGCTATCAGGATTCGTTCAACTTACAACGTTTAATTCGCAATGCTTTTAAACGTTGGGGTTCACGAATAAAGAAAAGGGCCAAAGCAAATTGGCCCTTCTCGATTGGTCATCTATACTTATTGATTGATAACTGCCCAAGTTTTGGTCCAGTTAGCAAAGAATGGTGTTCCATTTGGATCGATTGCACCTTTAAATGAAGCATCTTCCAGGCTTGGGTTGTAAGACGAAGCTAGGTCTTTAGCCAGATTAGAAGTTACATCACTTGAAGATGGCGTGAATTTGTTTTCACCTGTTCCGAAACCAGGATCGCCGATTTTGTTGTGTGCCATTAAGTATTTTTCAACATCAGCTTCCTTGGCTGCGTCTGTTTCATCACTCAGGACAAACATGTTGGCAAATCCAGTT
>DATFMO010000581.1:0-9158 GCA_035266925.1 Sunxiuqinia sp.
CCGACAAAGGCGAAATCAACGTTCTGGGTGACAGCATTTTAAATTTAGACACCATGGCATTAGACGAAGTTCGTAAAAAAGTGGGCTACATTTTTCAAGGTGGTGCTTTGTATGATTCCATGAGCGTTCGGGACAACCTGGAGTTTCAGTTTCGGCGAACAAGGGTTAAAATTGCCAAAGGAGATCTGCGTAGTCTCGTGGAAGAAGCTTTGCAGAGCGTTGGACTGCTGGAAGCTATCGATAAGTTTCCGGCAGAATTGTCGGGCGGAATGAAAAAACGTGTGGCCGTTGCCCGAACATTGATTCACCGCCCGGAAATTATTTTATATGACGAACCAACGACAGGATTGGACCCGGTAACATCGGGCGAAATCAGTGAGCTGATTTTAAGTGTTCAGGAAAAATACAATACCTCGTCTATCATCGTTACACACGATATTAAATGTGTAAAACTGACAGCTAATCACTTGAAAATATTGCGAGACGGATTGTTTTATATAGAAGGAACATACGAGGAGTTGAGAGCAAGTGAAGACGAAACTATTCGAGCCTATTTTCATTAAACTATTGCATGATGACAAACTCAAAACAACGAACATTAAAGCTAGGATTATTGGTAACAGGCGGCTTGCTACTGTTCATCCTGGCCATTTACTATTTAGGAAGCAAACAAAACTTGTTTACCTCAAAAATTATCGTCAAAACTTATTTTTACGATGCTGCCGGTATTGTTGAAGGTAGCAATGTCCGTTATGCAGGCGTGAATGTGGGAACAGTAGAGCGGGTTCAAATTGAGACGGACACAACAGTTCTGGTGGTCATGGATATCGACAGGGATGTTAAAAAGTTTATCCGGAAAGATTCCAAGGTTGAAATCGGGCGTGTTGGATTGATGGGTAGTAAAATCCTGCTGATTCGTCCCGGAACGACCAGAGCCGGAGAAATTGACGATGGTGATGTGCTGCCTTCACTAAAAGCCGTGAACATTGACCAGCTGCTGCAGCAAGCTAAAGTGGTGATTGACAACAGTGGCAAAACCTCCAAAAACTTGTGGGAGATCAGTGAGAAGATCAATCATGGCGATGGTGATCTGGCCCGTTTGCTAAATGACGACACTTTCACGACCCACCTCAATCAGCTTAGTGAACAACTGCTGAGTGTGTCTAAAAATGCCAACGAAATCATGCAAAAAATTAACAATGCCAAAGGCGATTTGGGAAAACTGGTGAACGATACTCTCATCAATTACAACATGCTTCAATTGCTGGATAATCTCGATCATCTGTCGACGCAAGCTAACGGTTTAATGGGCGAACTCAACCAATTTGGACACGAATTGAACCATGGCGATGGTTTAATCCATGAAATGGTTTATGACAGTACCATGACCGGAGACGTAGATAACACCATTGATAAAGTTAATGTAGGGATTGACGAAGTTGTCCGGACTGCTGAAACCATCCGTAAAAGCTGGATTATGAACCTTTTTTCCGGCAAAAACAAAAAGAAGAAAAATCAGGATTAATCAAAACTGACACAACGTTTGCCATACCTCACAGTCATCGTTTTACGTTATTGCTTATGCGATAACAAATG
Organism: Sunxiuqinia sp.; assembly: GCA_035266925.1. Lineage (GTDB taxonomy): Bacteria > Bacteroidota > Bacteroidia > Bacteroidales > Prolixibacteraceae > Sunxiuqinia. The sequence goes on from DATFMO010000581.1 coordinate 1,597, forward strand.
CTAGCTTTGCACTTCACATATCTGGCCAATCAGTAAGCCAAGTATTTAATTCTCAATTTCAATGATGAAACGAATTCTATTTCTCACACTCACTGTACTTATTTCAATCGTTACACAAGCCTTGACCATAACAGAAGCCGGAGGGTGGCTGGAATCGGCCTATGTCAAATGGCAACCGATTGACGGAGCAGACAGTTACCATGTCTATTATTCAGGAGAAGGAATTACCGACCAACAAATCGACGATCAATTAATTCGCCATTATGGCGACCATTTTCGGGCGGATGTATTGGGACTGAAAGCAGGGACCTACACGATTAAGGTGGTCCCAGTTATTGGCGGCAAAGAGGGTGAAAGTGCAGCGACAAGTTCGATTACCGTGAACGCCCATGACCGTACAGGCTTTGCTTTTGAAGGAGGCCGCACGCCAGGTGCTTACAATGCTGACGGTACGCCAAAAGACAACGCTGTGATTTTATACATCACTCAAAACACCAAGAACACCATTTCGATGGATGTGACCGGCGCCAATTCCAATCCCTGCGTGGGCTTGCAAACCATTCTGGAAGGCTTTAAGAAAGGACATGACACACGTCCGCTAATCGTTCGTTTGGTAGGGCAAATCACTGATTTGGATTACATGGACAAGGGCGATATCGTGATTGAAAACGACAACAATTCGTCGAGCTACATCACCATTGAAGGCGTTGGTGATGATGCGGTGGCTGATGGCTGGGGCATCCGGGTAAAAAATGCTTCCAATGTTGAAATCCGAAATATTGGTTTGATGAACTGTGACAGCAACGAAGGAGACGATATTGGACTGCAACAGAATAATGATCACATCTGGGTGCACAACTGCGATTTCTTTTATGGTGCTCCCGGCGGCGATGCAGACCAGGCGAAGGGTGACGGTGCTCTTGACTGTAAAAAATCAACCTACGTAACGTTTTCATACAATCACTTTTGGGACAATGGGAAATGTAATTTATTGGGATTGAGTGAAGACACGACAACTGGTTTGTACATCACTTACCATCACAACTGGTACGACCACTCGGACTCCCGCCACCCGCGCGTTCGTTTCTACTCAGCACATGTGTACAACAACTACTACGATGGCAACGCGAAGTACGGTGTGGGAGCCACCATGGGCTCTTCGGTTTTTGTGGAAGCGAATTATTTTCGCCACTGTAAATATCCGATCCTTACCTCCATGCAGGGCTCCGACGTGTACGACGCAAGCGCCGGATCAAACGACTATTCCGACATGCCAACCTTCTCCAAAGAGGATGGAGGTACCATCAAAGCCTTCAACAATTACATGACTGGTGAAAAACGATTTGTACCCTATAGCAATGCTGATTACCCGAATTCCACGGTTGATTTTGATGCCTACGTCGCATCCAGCAGGGATGAAACCATTCCCAGCTCTGTGGCGTCGGCATACGGATCAAACACCTACAACAATTTTGATACAGACGCGTCGGTGATGTACAATTACACACCAGACAGCCCGGAAGCGGCGAAGGAAAAAGTCATGAACCTTGCAGGCCGCATGAACGGTGGCGACTTCCAATGGACGTTTAACAATGCCGTAGATGATGCCTCATACGCGGTTAACACAGCTTTGAAAACCGCCCTGATCAATTATCAAACCAGCCTGGTTGCGGTACAGGGCGACACCATTTCCAATACTGGCGGTGGAACAGGTGGCACCGGAGGTACAGGTGGCGATACAACAAGCGACCGAATCCAGAATTTCACACTTTCAGGTACCGGCAGCTCATTCTATTCCATCAGTGGTAATCTTTCAGACTCCAAAGGAACAGTGACCTACAACGATCTGACCTTGACACAATGTTTGAAAATTGAATCGACTACGCTCATTTCATTTACAACAAGCCAGGATGGTAAGTTGACTTTGGTATTCAACTCAGATTTCATAGGGACAATAAAGGTCAACGGAACCAGCTACGACGCCATCGCAGGAATACTGACTTTACCCATTTCGGCAGGAGATTATCAAATTACCAAAGATGAAGTGGCCAACCTGTACTACATGAGTGTGGCTTACACAACAGCAGCAATCAGCAATAAAGCAGCATCAAAACTGACCTTATACCCCAACCCGGTTGATGATCATTTGCGAATTTCGACCAATGATGAAGTCAAAAAAGTAGCATTCTACAATGTTGCAGGTGTATTAATCAAACGGATCAAACCTCAAGGGAAAAGCATGAATGTGAGCGACCTAAAACCAGGGAATTATCTCGTCAAAGTGTTTACACAGCAAAGTGTGTTCAAACAAAAAATCGTCAAAAAATAAGGATACAAACATGGCTATTTCGGCAGGTTAAAAAAAGTCGTAATTCCGATTCCCAATTTCAATCAAAATTTTGAGCGAAAAACTATGTTTATTTTGAATTTTTTATGTTAATTTTGATCAGGTCTGATTAAAATTAATAAACGAATACAACCAAAACTTAAATTCAACATTTATGGAAACTCTTGATCAACAGCAGCCGGAACGACCTGTTCAGCCTGAAACAAAATCCATTGAACTTCAAAAAGAAACACTCAACTTTTTAAATGAAACCCGCAAATGGGGCTACTTTCTCGCCATCATGGGATTTATTGTCATCGGGTTAATGGTACTTGCCGGACTGTTCATGGGGCTTGTCTTTTCAACCTTTAAACCGGCAGCAATGGGAAACATGCCTTTCCCGCCATATATTTTTGCCCCCGTCTACATCCTTATCGGCTTGGTCTATTTATTCCCAACACTCTATCTTCTCCGGTTTTCCACCTGGACAAAAAAAGGATTGGAAGCCATGAGCACTGAAAATATCCACCAGGCATTTCGGAATTTAAAATCATTGTTCCGTTTCATCGGCATTTTCACCATTGTTATGATTGGATTGTATGTTTTGATCATTCTTGGCGCGATGGTATTTGGTGCGATGAAGGCTTTTATTTAAAAGTCAAAATAACTACCAAATAACCAAACAGAATTACAAGGACAAAATAACTTTCTAATGAATTCCAAAAATCCACCCCTTATTTTTATACTTTTAATGATCTTTTGGCTGCCATTTACAACCTTTGCCCAACCCGATGAATCATTGGACGACAAAACGTTGAATAAGGATTCCTACCTCACTGTTAATTTATTTTCACCGATTAACACACTAAATCCAAGGTGGCGTATTGGTTACATCCAGCACCTTTCTACTCGATGGAAAGCAGGGATTGATTTCAGCTTTGGAAACCGTGAAATATCGTTTTCGGACTTTGGGAACAAAATAGAGAATGCTTACCAACTGTGGGGAATCCGGCCCGAACTCTATTATTTGCTGCGATCCAGAAGAAGAACACAGAAATATATTTCTGCAGAATTGTTTTACATTCATCACAAAGATACATACCATGATAACTTCATTATATCTCGCGACAGGCACTTCAATTATTATGAACAGGCCCGTTTTAAACGGCAAAAATTTGGAGCCCATATCAAAGCGGGAATTTTTCAAAGCATCAGTAAAAGACTGGGATTGAATATCTATGCCGGTTTTGGATTTCGTTTTCGATACAATTCGTTTTCGAACATCATGAATCCGAGCCAACGCCGAGACATTCGCGATATGTTCGTTTTTGACTACAACGAAATTGAAGGCCTCAATTTAAATGTCGATTTTTCCCTGGGATTTAAGCTTTTCTACCTATTCAAAAATTAATTTCTTTTGTATATTTATTGCCTCCTTTACCCTCAAGTAGGGTTTTGATGAATGGAATGTTGCAGAACGAGTGATCCAACAAAACAGAATTTAATCAATACGAGTTAACGGATGAACGATTCGAGATTTAACTACGAACATTTCTTTGAAATTTCGCCAGACTTACTATGTATTGCTGGCTTCGACGGATACTTTAAAAAAATTAATCAATCGGTGGTCAGAACGTTGGAGTATAGTTATGAAGAATTATACGCCCGCCCCATCAATGATTTTGTATACAATGAAGATCAGAATTTCACACAACAGGTTCGAACAGAGCTGACCAAATCCAAGCCCCTGTTTAATTTTGAAAATCGCTATGTCACCAAAAGCGGCGAGATTGTTTGGCTGCACTGGACCAGCTATCCTGTGAAGAGCGAACAGCTCGTGTTTGCCATTGCCAAAAATATTACCCACATCAAGCAACAGGAAGCCGACCGGCAAAAGTTATTGACCAAGCTGACCGGCACCAACAACGATTTAAAAAAGCTGACTTACACCACATCACATGATTTGCGCTCTCCAGTCAACAACCTGTTGGCCTTGCTTGGATTGATTGATTTTTCCAGGATTCAGGATAAAAAAACACTTGAACTGATGGGAATATTAAAAATGTCTGGCGATTACCTGAAAGAAACATTGGACAATTATGTGGATGCCTTGAGCGCCAAACACCAAATGCTGGCCGTGATAGAGGAAGTGAACCTGCGGAAAAACCTGGACAAAACAATGAAATCGATCCATTCGCTAATTGACACTTCGGGAACATGGATCCATGCTGATTTTTCAGCGGTCAAAACCATCCGGTTCAATAAAGCCTACATGGAAAGCGTGTTTTTGAATTTAATCTCCAACTCCATCAAATACGCCCGGCCCGACCGGCAGCCAGTTATTCATATTCAGTCGCAAGAAGTCGGAGATTGGCACCAACTAACTTATTCAGATAATGGAATTGGGTTTGATATGGAAAAGGTGAACGGCAAAATCTTCGGCTTGCACCAGAAGTTTCACGACCACAAAGACAGCAAGGGAATTGGACTGTACCTGGTGCATAATCACATCACCAGCCTGGGGGGTAATATTAAGGTTGACAGCCGGATAGATGAAGGAACCACCTTCACCATGACATTTAAAATTTAATCAAATCTGAGTTCGGGACAACTGAAATGGGATTATACCAGTTGCATGCTTTGGATCGTAAAGAATACAATTGAAAACCATTGAAGACTATGGGATACAATTGTATTCGACGGTATCCAACTGTCTTCCATTGTTTTCAACCCCATTGATTTTAGCAGACACATTGAAAAATTGAGCGTTTCCTTTAAAGCTCAACCCAATCTCACGCTAATATATTTAACCGAAAAAAATACGGTGCTAACATTTGTTTCGGGCACATGGGTTGTTGGTGATTAAAAAGCCAAACAAACCGCCGGTAAATACACTCTGAACCAAATCGCCAGTGGCAATCTCCGCCATTGTTTTATCTTCAGACAAAATAAAAAAGATTGCTCCGATCAGGGCGCCAAGAGCGATATATAAAATAGTTTTCTTCCCATGTTGCGTCCAAATCGTCCGCTTGAACCAACCTCCCTGTTGTTTGATATCTAACTGTTTAAATTCCATCATCAAAATTTTACATGCAAATATATCGATTATTATATACTATAAAGAATTTGATGTGGAGAATTTGATGCGGCGAACCGGTTCGTTTTTGGTGACCAGGGTGAGTCGGAACAGATCGAAACACTCCAACATCACTCCTGCCTGCGGATTATGCCTGGCTCAACATTTGGTTACGCCAATGGGCTGGAGGCTCGCCCACATAGCGTTTAAAGGCCCGGTTAAAGGCAATGTCGGAATCATAACCAATTTTCTCGGCAATCATAGCCAAATTCAGGTCCGGTTGTAACAACAGGTTTTTGGCCACCTGCATGCGCCAACTGGTCAGGTAGCGCATTGGCGACTCACCAATCAGGTTGGAAAAACGCTGGGCAAAAGCCGATCGTGAAACACCCACTTCCGTTGCCAATACTTCCACATTCCATTTCCTCCCGGGGTGCGCATGCAACAAACGAAGGGCTTTTCCTATTTCATGATCGCGGAGTGCAGCCAGCCAGCCGTTGCTCTTTTCAGGCAGGCTCTGCATGTAACGTCTGAGAACTTCGATATACATCAATTCTGTCAAGCGTGTCACGATGGTTGAGCTTCCCACGTTTTTTTTCCGTACTTCATCGGCGAGCTGTCTCAAGGTCATATCAAGCCAGCCATCAGGAACCAGGGGCAACCGGGGTTCTTCTAGCGATCCATCCTGTGGGTGCTTGTTGCCCACTTCATCCACAGGTGTCAATACGATTACCTCGGGAATGGCACCCAACAATGGATTGAATCGTTGATCACAAAGTAGATAGCCACAGATAAATTGTGTCTTGGTGCCCTCTCCACCGTATTTCACGTCGGAAAGTCCCAGGATATTTTCCATGGAGAGAAGTTTCTGCAACGGAACCGGGCGTATTGACCGATCACTAAACATGTTGTGGGCACAACTATGTGGAAAGATAATCACGCTTCCTTTTCGCAGTAGAAAAGGTTTGCCATCGGCTGGTTCAAACCAACATTTTCCTTTCGTGATGATATGAAACAACGACACGCATTCTGCTTTTTGAGGCATATAGCGCAGGATCGTTTCGGAGCCGGGCGAGGCAACCGAAAATGGATCGCCAAGGTCTGCTGTAAAAAAGATGGAGCCTGTTAACCGAACCACCCGAAGTACATCTGATAAGACATCCATAATTTTTAGATTTTGCAGTTCTGGTTGATTAAAGTTACCAAAAAAAAATCACTCGTGGCGTTTTGGATAAAACGTTCGGCGTTTTAATCATTGCATCCGGCAGCACGTGCTTTTAACTTTGTAATACACACAGAACAAAAATATTTGAGAACCCTTAAACGGAATTGTATCATGAAAAAGTTAGCTTATATTTTCTACGCATTGATTTGTTACGGCCTGTTTTTCACGGCTTTTCTTTATATGATTGGCTTTGTTGAAAACATTGGTCAATTCGGCTTTAACACCTCGTTGACACAGTGGTTTCCAAAAACACTCGACACCGGTTCGGCGTCGATGGCAACCTTCCCGGCAATTATCGTCGACCTCTGTCTGATTGCCCTGTTTGGCGTTCAACACAGTGTGATGGCCCGCCAGGGATTTAAAAAACAATGGACAAAAGTAGTTCCCAAACCCATTGAACGGAGCACCTATGTGCTTTTTGCCAGCTTGGCCCTATTCATCCTGTATTTTGGATGGCAACCTGTTAAAGCAACTATTTGGGATTTTGACCACACTTTGACCGGCAAACTATTTTTTGGTGCATCAATGGTCGGCTGGGGCATGTTGTTAATATCAACCTTCCTGATCAACCACTTCGATTTGTTTGGTCTGCGCCAGGTGTATCGGTATGCACAAAATAAAAAACCCGATCATATCCGGTTTCGTACGCCATGGCTCTATCGATTGGTTCGTCACCCCATCTATTTCAGCTTCCTGATGATCTTTTGGTTTGCACCGGTGATGACAGTCGGACACTTCGTTTTCAGTTTGGGAATGAGCACCTACATTTTTATTGGAATCTACCATGAAGAAAAAGACCTGATGAGATTTTACGGCGATGACTATCATCAATACAGGATTCAAGTGCCGAAAATTATTCCGTTTACGAAATAGCAAGAATTCAATTTGGTGAAACAATCAATGGATTGACACTTCATCATGGACAACTGATTTGC
>DATFMO010000582.1:0-8423 GCA_035266925.1 Sunxiuqinia sp.
AGGTTGAAAAACCACAGGCTAAAGAACCGGAAAAACCTGCTAAGCCAAAGCAGGAAGAAAAGCCACAACCCGCAGAGCCCAAAGCAGAAGAGAAAGAAGAAAAAGAAGAACCAGAACAGGTTCAGACGAATGTTCCCAAGATGGACGAAGTTAAAGTGGTTGGTAAAATCGATCTTTCGACGATCAACCAAAAAACCCGCCCAACGAAAAAAACAAAAAAACAAAAAGAAGACGAGCGAAAAGAACGGGAGCAACAAAAACGTCAAGCCAAGCAAGATAAAGGCAAAGGTCGTAAAGAAGAACTTAAGACGAATGTTGATAAACTCTCCGGCCCAAATGTAGTTGGCAAAATTAATCTTGAGAAAAAGCAAAAACCAGTTGCTTCGTCTAGCGATAACTCCGCACAAGCCGGTAAGAAAAAGCGTCGCCGTATCCAAAAAGATTCCAGCCCACGTGTTAATGTTGGAAACAAACAACAACAAGGAGGCAAAGGACATCACCCGGGGAAAGGCAAACGTCGGGTGATCAAAAGAGAGGTTAGCGAGGAAGATGTACAAAAGCAAATTAAAGATACACTGGCTCGTCTGACGTCCGGAAAACAAAAATCGAAAGGTGCTAAATATCGTCGTGACAAACGACAAGCTGCCAGCGATAAAGCGGCGGCTGAAATTGAAAAGCAAAGTGCCGAAAAGAATATTTTAAAAGTAACCGAGTTTGTATCGGTTGCTGAGCTGGCTTCCATGATGGATGTCAGTGTCAACGAAATTATTTCTTCTTGCATGAGCCTGGGATTGTTTGTATCCATCAATCAACGACTGGATGCAGAAACCATGGCCATCGTTGCTGAAGAATTTGGCTATAAGGTTGAGTTCGTCAGTGCCGACATCCTGGGTGGTGTTGAAGAAGATGATGAGCCGGATGAAGTTCATCCACGTGCACCGATCGTAACAGTGATGGGGCACGTTGACCACGGTAAAACATCGTTGCTTGACTACATTCGTAGCGCAAACGTTATTGCAGGAGAGGCTGGTGGTATCACCCAGCACATTGGCGCTTACCACGTAAGTCTCGATGATGGTCGTATGATTACCTTCCTGGATACTCCGGGTCACGAAGCATTTACAGCCATGCGTGCTCGTGGTGCACAGGTTACCGACATTGCCATTATTATTGTAGCGGCAGATGACAATATCATGCCACAAACCAAAGAGGCAATCAACCACGCTCAGGCAGCGGGTGTTCCAATCGTCTTTGCCATTAACAAAATTGACAAGCCCGGTGCAAATCCTGATAAAATTAAGGAAGGGCTGGCCAACCTCAACTTCCTGGTTGAAGAATGGGGTGGTAAATACCAAAGCCAGGATATTTCGGCCAAAGCTGGTACAAATATCGACGACTTATTGGAAAAAGTATTGCTTGAAGCTGAACTGCTCGAGCTGAAAGGAAATAAAGACAGACGTGCAACCGGAACAGTGGTCGAATCATCACTGGACCGTGGACGTGGATATGTAGCCACCATATTGGTTCAAAACGGCACCTTGCGACAAGGTGATATCCTCTTGGCCGGCCAGTATTACGGCCACGTAAAAGCGATGTTTAACGAACGTAACCAGCGCATTGAAGAAGCCGGGCCATCTGAACCAGTCATTATCCTTGGATTGGACGGTGCTCCACAGGCCGGTGACAAATTTAATGTATTTGAAAATGAGCGTGAAGCCCGCCAGATTGCCAACAAGCGTGAGCAGTTGGCTCGTGAACAAGGCTTGCGGACTCAGAAACACATCACGCTGGATGAAATCGGCCGTCGTATTGCTATTGGAAACTTCCAGGAACTGAACCTGATTGTGAAAGGTGACGTGGACGGATCAATCGAAGCATTGTCTGATTCATTGATTAAACTGTCAACTGAAGAAATCCAGGTGAATGTGATCCACAAAGCGGTGGGTGCCATTTCCGAGTCTGACATCATGTTGGCAACAGCATCTGATGCCATCGTTCTTGGATTCCAGGTTCGCCCAAGTTTGCAGGCTCGCAAGCTAGCAGAAAGAGAAGAAGTGGATATCCGTTTGTACTCCATCATCTACGATGCGATCAACGAGATCAAGTCAGCGATGGAAGGAATGCTTTCTCCCGAAATCAAGGAAGAAATTACCGGAACTGCCGAAGTACTGGAAACCTTTAAGATCACCAAAGTTGGAACCATTGCCGGATGTATTGTTCGGGACGGAAAAATAGCCCGTTCTTCCAAAGTAAGGTTGATCCGCGATGGTATCGTGATTTATTCCGGGGTACTTGGTTCTTTGAAACGATTCAAAGATGATGTTAAGGAAGTGCAAAAAGGTTATGAATGTGGATTGAATATTGACGGTTACAATGATATCAAAGTAGGCGACATGGTGGAAGCATACCATGAAGTTGAAGTCGCCAAAACACTGTAAAAAATCACACACAATAATTCAAAATCCGGCCCAAGGGTCGGATTTTTTTTTGCGGGTGTCGCGATTTCCATATCGCGATAAAATAAGTGGCGAAATGGAATTCGCCACACCCGGATAGGCCAATTTACAATCGCTAAAAAAATTCCGGTTCAAAACCGGAAGACCCAAATAAAAAATCCCCGGAGAAATTCCCCAGGGACCAATATCTTAATTGCTTTTCACCTTCGAAAAGCAAAAGTAGAAAAAGCAAACAATTAAGCTTCCAGCATTTTCTGGTAAGCAGCTGCGTCCATCAAATCATCTAAATCAGCAGCATCACTCATCTCAATTTTTATCATCCATCCTTTTCCGTAAGGATCTTTGTTGACCAACTCAGGCTCATCTTCCAACTCGGTATTAAATTCCACCACTTTACCTCCAACCGGCATAAACAAATCCGAAACTGTTTTTACGGCTTCCACGGTTCCAAAAGTATCCCCGTTGTCCAGCTCTTCGCCTTCAGTTTCAATTTCAACAAAAACGATGTCCCCCAATTCACCTTGAGCAAAGTCGGTAATACCAACATAAACAACGTCTCTTTCAACACGAACCCATTCGTGTTCTTTGGTGTACTTCAAATTTTCTGGCAGATTCATAATGCTATTTTGAGTTGTAATTTCTTCAAAAGTAATACATTTTTTCAAAACTAAAATTGAACAAACATCACCCTTTGTGTTTTTTAGAGTGAAGTTTACTTAAATTTGCATCATTCAAAAACAGAGGTAGGTCATAAAGATTTAGCGCATGCATTTTGAAATTGTATGTGCCAATCTGGTTGAACTACATTAGTACTAATTTCAGATAAAATGGACCACCTATTTTCAATCCAGATCAATTCGGTCGATGACCTTCAGGAGGCAGTTCAACAGTTTCTGCAACAATTTAAATATGAGCGTATTTTTGCATTTTATGGGAAAATGGGAGCAGGAAAAACAACTTTCATCAAAGCATTGTGCCGGGCTCTTGGCTCAACCGACCCGATTACGAGTCCAACATTTGCACTGGTAAATGAATACACGACTGCTGATTTGGAACGCATTTTTCATTTCGATTTTTACCGCATAAAAACGCTGGAAGAAGCCATGGACATTGGCTTTGACGATTACATTTACAGTGGGAAATATTGTTTCATGGAATGGCCTGAATTGGTCGAGCCACTCCTTCCAGAGCACTTGGTCAAAGTTGAAATTGACGTCCTGCCATCATCAATTCGGGATGTGAAAGCGAATATCCTTTAACTTTTTTTTGAGAACTTACTTTTTAAGAGTAAATTAAACGTCCAAATCCCTGATGATGACCGAAAAAGAACCACAAGCGGAGATCAAATCTCTCCTACTTCCCAAAGAAGAAATGCTGGAGATACGACGAAAAGGAAAGAAAATAACCATCGGAATCCCATCGGATTTTGACAAGATTGAATATCGAATTCCACTGACCCCCGAAGCTGTTGAATTGTTGGTTTCATACGGTCATGAAATTTACATTGAAAAGGATGCCGGAAAGGCTTCCAGCTACTCCGATATGGAATATCGAAATGCAGGTGCTGTCGTGGTTGAAAAAAGGGAAGAAATTTTCCAATGTGACATTGTCTTGCGGGTATCTCCATTCGACTCTGATGAAATTGACCTGCTTCGTGGTCACCAAACACTCATCTCCAACATGCAACTCAGCACCCATTGCCAGGAGACAGTGCAGAAGTTGATGAAAAAAAAGGTGACGACCATTGCGTATGAATACATGGAAAATGATGAGAAGTACTTGCCTGTCGTCCGGCTAATGAGCCAGATTGCCGGGGCGACTTCGATTACATTGGCTAGCGAATATTTGAGTAATTCGCGCAATGGGAAAGGTGTTTTGTTGGGCGGTGTGACCGGAATTTCACCTACAGAACTGGTTATTCTGGGAGCCACAACAGCTGCTGAATATGCCACGCGTGCTGCACTTGGACTGGGAGCCACGGTAAAAATATTCGACGACAACTTGTTGAACTTAAGCCAACTGGAACAGAAATTCCCACAGCGGTTGTTCACCTCGGTATTGTATCCCAATGTATTGAAAAAGGCGCTGAAATCAGCTGATGTTGTGCTGGGAGCCTTGTCATTTAATTCAAGCACCAACTTCCAGGTTTCCGAAGAAATGGTGAAAGGCATGAAACCCGGGTCTGTCATTATCGATTTGAATACCAGCCAGGGTGGATGTTTTGAAACCAGTTATCCAACAGATCTAAAAAACCCAACCTTTGTCAAGCATGGCGTTGTGCATTATTGTGTTCACAACATGGCATCAATCGTTGCGCGAACAGCCTCCATCGCCCTGAGTAATATTCTGGCACCTATCATCATTACGGTTGGGGAAATCGGTGGTATGCAGAATTACATCAAAAACTCGACCGGCATCCGCAAAGGTGTTTATATCTACAATGGCATTTTGACCAACAAAGATCTCGGCCAGAAACTTAACATTCCGAGCAAAGACATTGATCTATTGCTGGCTATTTTCTAATCAGCTTTCACCAAAATCATCATGGAAATTGGGGGCACGGAAACCTTCCGGTCAATGATACACTCAATCCCTTCAATATTGATTTCATCTTCCCGGGCAATAATCGTGGTATGGCTCTGACCAAGTTCAAGAACAATTTCTTCATTCCGGGCATTAAATATCAATTCAATATTTTGCCAGTTAAATGGATTGGGATAATTCCGTAAACTATAGGTAACAACTCCGGGCTCGTAATGAGGGGAAAAATACAAATGACGTCGAACATCCCGTGCCGATTTCATTCGGAAAGCCGGAATCAATTTTCGAAGATTGATGAGCTTGCGATAATAATCGAACACATCAAAATTAGACTGCTTCAAGCTCCAATCGATTTGGTTGATTGAATCAGGCGATTTATAGGAATTGTGATTCCCTCTTTTACTTCGGCAAAACTCACTCCCGGCATGCAAAAATGGAATTCCCTGTGAAGTTAGAATCAAAGCACCCGCCAACTTTTGCATCCCCTTTAAGGTTTTCTCATCGGCATCCGGACAGCTTTTCTTCAGCTTATCATACAAAGTAGAATTGTCATGGCAGGAAACGTAGTTCACGCATTGCCATGGCTCATTGGCCCACGATGACGAATTTTCAACATAGCCATATACGATCTGTGGATGGAAACACGCAGCTACTACACCAAATTTCACCGCCTCTTCATACAGGGTTCGCCCGTTCACAAACCCCCTGTGTTTGGCATCAAAATTATTCCCTTTCAATGCATCACGCATGTCATCACTAAAACAAGCAACTCCGTTAAGCTTGGTCACGTTGTTTTTTACAGCTCGGTACTGTTCCCCCATCGGACTGCGATCTGCCGTCCATCCCTCACCATACAGCAATATTCCCGGCCGAAGCTTGTCCATTTCTTCCCGAACGAGGTTCATCGTTTCAATGTCCATAATTCCCATCAGGTCAAACCGGAATCCATCAAGATGGTATTCTGACGCCCAATACTTCAGAGAATCGATAATGTACTTTCGAACCATGGCACGCTCCGAGGCTATTTCGTTGCCACATCCACTTGCATTGGCAAAATTACCCCCCGAGTTTTGGCGATAATAATAACCGGGCACCGTCTGGTTGAAATACGACCTTTTGGTGTAGCCGGTATGATTGTAAACAACATCCATCACCACACCAATACCTGCTGCATGCAATGCATGAACCAGCATTTTAAACTCCCTAATCCGCGAAGTATCATCGGGATTAGTGGCATAACTTCCCTCGGGCGAGTTATAATTTAAGGGATCGTATCCCCAATTGTACTTTTCGTTGGGGTTGGATTCATCCACTGTGAAAAAATCGAAGACAGGCAACAAATGCACGTGCGTAATGCCCAGCTCTTTTAAGTGATCCAGTCCTGTCGAAAGGTCGTCAGGTGATTTTGTTCCGGCTTCGGTGAAGGCCAAAAACTTACCTTTGTGCCGCATTCCTGATGCCGGCGAAATGGAAAAATCACGAACGTGTAATTCATAAATAACGGCATCAACCGGATTTTCCAATTTGACAGGTTGATCCCGTTCCCACCCTTCCGGATTTGTTTCTGCCGGATTAAAAATTAAACCGCGTTTCCCATTCACCCCAACGGCTCGCGCTTCCACTCCTGGCGTTTCGTTTAGCCATTGGCCGTCGTTCACCCGAATCGTGTAATAGCGTCCTTTAAAATCGCCTTTTAGCTGAAGTTGCCAAATACCGTTTTTCACACCGCCCAGATTCTCTTTTTGAAGTAACTTACCGCCAACACTTTTTTCATACAAATAAAATTCGACCATTTGAGCGGTTGGCGCCCAAACTTTAACAGTTAGCCATTCTGAAGAATAGTGAACGCCCAAATCATCCTGGGAATAATCGGGATAGGTGGAAAAATCAATATGGTTAAATTTCCAATTTCTCATTTAAGAAAATAAGCTTTTTCGCAAGGTGACCGAGCGGGAAGAATATTTCTTCCCCTGCGTATTTGTCAGACGTACTTTTGCCCACAGAAATCGCCTGAGCTTTCGATCGTAATTAAAGAAAACACTTAAATCGATGCGTAGTTCATGCGTTTTTCCGGCTTCGAGGTAAAGGGGGTAAATTTCGTAACGATCAATCCCTTTGAGCTTGAATTTTCGCTTGGTCCACAACTTACGAAAATGGATCACAGGCGCCTCCAGATCAATGTCTTTTGAACTTCTATTTTGCACTTTCAAAGTCAAAACCCTAGGGCGATATTTCCGATCTTTAGTGAGCTCAACTTTTAAACGTCGCTTCCACCAAAATTTCGGATTCGTAGTCGACTTCCCTCTTTTAAACAGTACATGAAAGACCAAATAGTAGATGATCGGCAGCAACAACAAAACAGCAATGATCCAAAGCAATGTACCTCCTTCTGGTCGAATTTCATTGTCAGAGAATACGACCAATGGAGCCATTAATAAAGCGATGAAATAGTACTGTTTCATATTGAAATTTTGCGAAGGTAAAAGTAAAAAAAGTCCCACGATAAACGCAGGACTTGGAGATTTTACTAATCTAAAACTAAACCACTGAAATACATCATTTCCCGGTGTTAAAAATGAAGTACTTCTTTAATGTTTTTATAGCCACTCTTGCTGACCTTTAATTTGGTTTTATCTTTTAAAATAACGACGTACGATTCCTTTTCGTATTGCTGAATCTCAGCGATGTGGGCCACATTAACAATGTATGAGCGATGAATTCGGATGAAATCCCTGGGATTGAGATGAGATTCAAAATATTTCATGGTTTTTTGTTTCATGTGTCGCCCATCATTGGTGTAAATCAAGACATAATCATCCAACGACTCAATGTAGCGAATTTGGTCAACCGGGATAATATTAATCTTGTGCCGGTCTTTGACAACCACGCGCTCCAGGCACTCATCAACCACATATTCGCTCAGTTTTTCAAGCTTATCCGAAGTACTTTCATTGTTTCCCAGGCGATCGCTTACTTTTTCAATTGCCTTTAGCAAACGGTCTTTGGGAAACGGTTTCAACAAATAGTCCACGGCATTGAAATCAAAAGCTTTCAAAGCATATTGATCGTAGGCTGTTGTAAATATAATTTCGGGTTTGTGATCCAACAGTTCCAGCATTTCAAAACCTGTGATTTTGGGCATCTGGATATCCAGAAAAACAAGGTCTGGTTTTAGTTCGTTGATTTTTTGCACCCCCTCAAATCCATTCTCACATTCACCCACTAACTTAATATTTGGATGATCCTTTAAGTATGACTTGAGCAGGTTACGGGCCAGTTCTTCATCTTCAATAATTAACGTTTCTATTTTCTTTTTCATGACTTTCAGTTTTTGGTAGTAAAAGTTCCACTTTAAAACATGAATTATTATCGGTAATTCGCAATAAATCGGTATTCCCATAAATAAGTTCAAGCCGCTGCCTAATG
>DATFMO010000583.1:0-3191 GCA_035266925.1 Sunxiuqinia sp.
CCAATGCCTTTTTAGCAAAAGATATTATTCAGTTTCCAAAACTTTATTCTGAGAAACAGAGCAATGAGTGAATCGATTAAACACGAGTGTGGAGTTGCGCTAATTCGTCTGAAAAAACCACTGAGTTACTACCAGGAAAAATATGGTACCTGGCAATACGGTGTCAACAAGCTTTATCTTTTAATGGAGAAGCAACACAACCGGGGCCAAGACGGTGCCGGGGTGGTGAGTGTTAAAATAAATCTGAAGCCGGGACAGGAATACATCAGCCGATACCGTTCGATTGAGCCAAACCCGATTAAGGACGTTTTTGACAAGGTTGGTAAAAGCGTGAAAAAGGCCATTAAGGCAGGTGCTGATATTAACGACACGGAATGGGTATACAAGAATCTACCTTATTCCGGGGAACTGTACCTGGGGCATTTGCGCTATGGTACGTTCGGACGAAACAGCATTGATTTTGTGCATCCGGTGATGAGGCAAAACAACTGGAAATCGCGTACGTTGGTTTTGGCTGGTAACTTTAATTTGACCAATGTGGATGAACTTTTTCAAAAGTTGATCGACTTGGGCCAACATCCGAAAAACTATACCGACACAGTTACGGTACTGGAGAAAGTGGGGCATTTCCTGGATGAAGAGAACCAGTTCCGCTTTCGTCAATATAAAAATGAAGGGTATTCAAACCGCGAAATTTCGCCACTGATTGAGGAAAATCTGGACGTTCAAAGTGTTTTGGAGAATGCCAGTAAAGATTGGGATGGTGGATATGCAATGGCCGGCCTGATTGGCCATGGTGATGCTTTTGTGATCCGTGACCCATGGGGAATTCGTCCAGTGCATTTTTACGAAAATGACGAGATCGTGGTGGTTGCCTCCGAGCGCCCGGTGATCCAAACGGTCATGGATGTGAAGGTGGATGAGGTGAAAGAGGTCAAGCCAGGTGAGGCGCTAATCATCAAGAAAAATGGTGAAGTGGCATCACAGATGATCCGAGTGCCTCATAAGCGGACATCATGTTCGTTTGAGCGCATTTACTTTTCCCGAGGGAGTGATAAAGATATTTACCAGGAACGGAAAAAATTGGGCCGCTTGCTGGCGCCAACTATTTTGAAATCGGTCGATTACGATCTTGAAAACACGGTGTTCTCATACATTCCGAATACTTCTGAAACTGCTTTTTATGGGTTGATGAAAGGGGTGCATGACCGCATGCTTGAACGGAAGAAGAAGCAGATACGCAGCAAAAACGGAAGCATTACAGCAGATGAGTTGGATGAGATCATTTCTGTCGAACCGAGAGTAGAAAAAATTGCCATCAAGGATGTGAAGCTGCGTACCTTTATTGCCGACGATGCCAGTCGTGATGATCTGGTGGCTCACGTGTACGATGTGACTTATGGCGTGATCAAGGAAAATAAAGATACCCTTGTGATCATTGATGACTCCATCGTTCGTGGCACAACTTTGAAGACCAGTATTCTTCGAATCCTGGATCGTTTGCATCCAAAGAAGATTATCGTTGTTTCATCGGCTCCGCAAATCCGTTACCCGGACTGCTATGGAATCGATATGGCTGTGCTTGAGAAGTTTATTGCTTTTCGTGCGGCCATTGAATTGCTGAAGGATAAAGGCATGGAAAACGTGATCGAGGAAGTGTATCAAAAATGTAAATCGCAGCAAAATTTACCCAAAGAGGAGATTGTGAACTACGTGAAAGATATCTATCGCCAATCGACGCCGGAAGAAATTTCAGCGAAAATTGCCGAACTGCTCAAGCCAGCAGAGTGCAAGGCTGAAGTGGAAATTGTATATCAAAGCATTGAAAACTTACATGCTGCTTGTCCGAACGATACTGGAGATTGGTATTTTACCGGTAACTACCCAACTCCGGGTGGAAACAAAGTGGTCAATACCTCCTTCATCAATTTCATCGAGCGGATTGAAGGAAGAGCTTATTAACTGAAAAATTAATAGATAACAAAAAAGCAGGCTGATCAGCCTGCTTTTTTTATTCGTTTGAATTGATTGAATTCTTAATTTATTATTCCGGATTCGGGAAATTATCTTCTTTGTCTTTGATGTAGGTTTCAATGTGACGATCTTTCTTTGCCTCGTAGATATCTTTGATGGTGACAATGATTCCTGTTTCTTCCACATTCCCAAAACGATCATTCAAAATTGTTCCGAACGTTTTCATGGATGGACTCAGGTTCATGTAGGCATTGATCAGCGGTGGAATGTTTTCACCAAACTCACGCACCTTCTGCGTCAAAATTTTATAATCTTCCTTGTAGGAACCACCATCAAAAATGGCTTCCATGGCTTGTGGGTCAATGTCCATTTCCATCGGTTTCTTTGGAGATACCAAATTGTCGTGGTCCCGGAAATACTTCTGGAAGAAATATTGAATCAGGTTGCGAGCTCCCGTATGGAAGTGAGAATACATCGTCACTTTTCCGAAAAAGTATTTGATTTCCGGGTGGTCAACGGTCAACGCACCAAGGCCGTCCCAAAGGTTGTCCAGTGCGAATAGTGCTTTGGCCCCGGCTTTGCTTGATTGGTAGGCTGGTTGTACAAATGAGCGTCCTAGTTCCAGGGTGTAGGTGAGGTAGTTCTTTTTGAAATCATCAGAAAAATGAAACAACCTCGAAGTGGCTAATATGACCTCGCCATGTTCATCAACCGGAAGATCGGCGCAAATGGCATATCGGTAGCCACCTAATATCTCCTGGGCATCCGGATCCCAAACAAATAACTGTTGATAGGGATTTTCGTTTGTATCGTATTGGTCAATGTCAATTTCTTTTCCCGTACCTCCTCCGGCTTCACGAAAAGTGATCTCTCGTAACCGTCCAATTTCGTGCATGATGCTGGGAGAATCGTGATAGGTGATCACGTAGATCTCATTGGCACCTTTGTTGGTTTTCCTTAACATTTTGTCAGGAGTCAATTCAGCTAAAATAGCCTCTTTGGGTAACGGTGCAACAATATCTTTCATACTATGGTTCGCTATTTTTGTTGAGCTACAAAACTATAAAATTAATTTAAAGTAAATGTTACGTAGCGCGTTTAATTCAGTGGTTCTGCGCTTCAGTCATCGAATATACTTTTTCACGCACAAATTCAGCCCATTCGGCCGGTTTTTTGCGCTTGTCAAACTGCGTGTGCGGGATTGGTTTGCCGAAGCT
>DATFMO010000584.1:0-4050 GCA_035266925.1 Sunxiuqinia sp.
ATCGAGTTTTTTAATGAACAACTTTTGCAATTGTTCGATGGAAGGGAAATTGAGCTGCCAAAGTTCAATTTTATTTTAGGACGACGAGAACCTTCAGGTACTAAACTGAAGCTGGGGGAAGGCCATTTATTAATTGTCGAGGGAATTCATGGTATGAATCCCGGTTTAATGCCTCATGTGAGAAATGGGCGGACTTTCAAAATTTTCCTTCCAGCCTTGACACAGGTTTCGCTGGATGATCACAACCATATTTCAACGTCTGATAATCGCCTCATTCGTCGGATTATTCGCGATAGCAATTACCGCGGCTATTCCGCAACAGATACGATTAAACGGTGGCCCAGTGTGCATGCCGGTGAGGAAAAGAACATTTTCCCGTACCAGGAAAATGCGGATATCATGTTCAACACTGCCTTGATTTATGAGTTGGCGGTACTAAAAAAATACGTCGAACCTTTGTTGAAAGCAGTTCCCGAGGTCAATGAGGAATTCTGTGAAGCCAACCGCCTGCTGAAATTTTTCAGCTATTTCCAACACATCGATGACGCTGAAATTCCGCCAACATCACTTATCCGTGAGTTTTTGGGTGGTAGTAGTTTTCAGTATTAGCTTGAAATCTCATTAGGTTGATCACGAAGATTTTTTCGTTTGTTGGTGGAATACTCTAAAAAATGGTTCTGAATGAATTGGAGACTGTTGAACACAATTGTTTCCTATCGCAATCGACTGTCTTCGATTGTTTGCATTGGAATTTTTCAGGATGACGTTGTTCTTTGGTGAAGAATACAAATCACATGGTGGAGCCAGGCATCGAAGAAACTAGACAAAGCTCTTCCGAAGAACTTTTGGGAAAAGAATGGTTTGAAAAACACCCCGACTGACCATGAACAGCATCATGGCCAGCCACAAGGCATGGCTACCAATTAACGGTTGTAGCAGAAAATAGGTTGGTAAAAAGACCAGCATGCTGGCACCAATCATCGAGTTCCGCATTTCTTTTGAGGCTGTGGCTCCAATATAGATTCCATCCCAAATAAAAGAGGCGAACGAAACAATCGGCATAACAATTACCCAATATTTAAAATCCATTGCGGTGGCAATTAGTTTGGATTGATCCGTCATGATTTGTAAAATCAGTCGATTCCCAAAGAAATACAGGACACTGAATGCTCCTGCCAGAATCGTTCCCCAATAAAAAAGGTAGCGGGTAACTTTCAGAAAGCGATCCCGCATTTTCTCTCCGAGGTATCTCCCGGACAGTGCCTCGCCGGCAAACGCAAAACCATCAATAAAGAAGGCGAAAAACAACAGAAATTGGATTAGCAAGGAATTGACAGCCAAAATATGATCGTTGATACTTGCCGATTTTGAGGTGAAAAAGGTGAACACAAAAATGACGCAAAACGTGCGGATAAAAATGTCCGAGTTCACCCTGAAAAAATTCTTCAACACCTTGAAATCAATAACTGACTGCCAGTTCCAATGTTGAATGAGGTGTCGATAGGATTTGAAAAACAAACCGATGCCCACAAAAATACCGAGGTATTGCGCCAGAACAGTTCCCCAGGCAACTCCGGTCACGTTGAAATGAAGGGCCATGACAAAAATAAAGCTGAGAACGATATTGAACACATTAGCCGCAATGGAGGTAATCATGGGGAAACGGGCATTTTGCATGCCCAGAAACCAACCATTCAATACGTAAAGCCCCAGTGTAGCAGGCGCTGCCCAAATTCGAATCCGGAAATATTCGCGAGCGAGTGATTCAACATCTTTGCTGCCGTTGATTAATTTAAAACTGATCCATTCGATGGGGATTTGCAGCATGATGATGAAGAAACTAATCAAAGTTGAAATGGAAAGCGCCCGAACAAGAATATGGAAACTTTCCTTTTCGTCTTTTTCGCCATAAGATTGAGCGGTGAAACCGCTGGTTCCCATTCGCAGGAAACTAAACCCCCAATAAATAAAGTTGAAAATAACCGTTCCCAGAGAGATCGCACCAATATAAATATCCGAATCCAGGTGCCCCATCAATGTCAGGTCAACCAAGCCTAGAAGCGGAATGGTTACATTGCTAATAATATTTGGTACGGCTAATCGCAGGATACTTTTATTCACCGATTCTGATTCTTTTCGGCAAAGAAAGGAAAAATATTGGTTTCTTTCAGAAGCTGGTATTTTACCTTCTATTGACTTAAACTATCTAGTATAGATTTTTTCAATTAAAATAGATGAAGGCAGATTTGGTGGTGAACAATTTTGACTCTAGATTTGTATAAAAAGATACGGAAATCCTTAAATAAAATTTAAACGCAAATAATTATGTCATTTGAATTACCCAAACTTCCTTACGCATATGACGCTCTTGAACCATACATTGATGCACGGACTATGGAAATTCACCATAGTAAACACCATGCAGGATATACCACCAAATTAAACGGTGCAGTGGATGGAACCGAGCTCGCAGGAAAATCAATCGAAGAAATTTTAGCGAACGTTTCAAAGCATTCGACAGCTGTTCGCAACAACGGTGGTGGTTTTTACAACCACAACTTATACTGGGAAGTAATGACCCCTGGCGGTGCTTCTCAACCCGAAGGAGACTTATTAAACGCAATAAATGATTCATTTGGATCAGTCGAAAAATTTAAAGACGCTTTTACCAATGCAGCACTGACCAGATTTGGTTCTGGCTGGGCTTGGTTGGTAAAGCAGGGTGATAGTTTGGTTGTTTCATCAACTCCAAATCAGGACAATCCGTTAATGGATGTCGCTGACGTAGTCGGCACACCGATCTTAGGGATCGACGTTTGGGAGCATGCTTATTACCTGAAGCATCAGAACAAGCGGCCCGATTATGTTGAGGACTTTTATAAAGTCATCAATTGGGATGAAGTGGCTAAACGGTTTAAAGGTTAGTTGATTTTTGGTTTTTTTCCCCGAAGCAGAGGCTTCGGGGTTTTTATTACCCTTTTTTCAAGTGACGTCCAACTTTGTTCAATGAAAATCAATGAGTTGGTCATATTTACAAGCCAGTTAGAGGAACAACTTCATTTTTACACCCAGCGGTTGAGACTCCCCCTGCTGGAGCAAACTTCGAATTCATTCAAAGTTGCCGTAGGTTCTTCAATCCTGGTTTTCAAACATTACTCCCACACTTTCCCTTATCACATTGCGATCAATATTCCTTCAAATCAAGACATGGAAGCTTTGGTTTGGTTGCAGGATCGTGTAGAACTGCTTTCTGACAATGGAACCCAATTGGTTGATTTCAAAAACTGGAATGCCAAATCAATATATTTCTATGATGCCGACCACAACATTATCGAGTTTATCTCCCGGAAGAATTTAGGGATCCAAAATAAAGATCCTTTTAATTACCACGCATTGTTGGAAATTAGTGAAGTTGGCGTGCCTGTCAACGATATTCAATCAACCTACGAAGATTTACAGGAGTTGTCGAAGTTCCCAATTTACGATGGCGATTTTAAGCGTTTCTGTGCAGTCGGAGACGAAACTGGCTTGTTCATCATCATCGACAAAAACAAGAAGAAATGGTTCCCAACCAATGATGTAGCCTATTCGTCCAATTTTGAACTAAAATTTGAAAATCAGGGGCAAGAATTGGAACTCGAATTTTATGATGGGCGTTTGAGTTTTGTTTGAAGTTTCTTTGTTGGAATGCTAGCTTTGAGGGATTGAAAAATGAAATTTACTGCCTTTATTGGGATGACTTTCAGCCCAGATTTTTCCTCCATGGATATCTACAAATTCTTTACAAATTAGCAATCCCAGGCCTGTTCCAACTTCCTCATTTGTTCCTAGTTTTGAGTGTCTTGATTCCAGGATGAATAGTTCGTCCATTTCACTTTTTGGGATGCCTACACCATTATCAGCCACGGTAACTCGGAATTCTTTTTCGTCCTGTTCGGTCTGGATGAGTATTTTTCCGCCTGGGAAGGTGAATTTGATGCTGTTGCTGACCAGGTTTCTCAAAATGGTTTGAATCATAGCTCGATCTGCATGAACAATTGTCTGACTGGG
>DATFMO010000585.1:0-7522 GCA_035266925.1 Sunxiuqinia sp.
TCGGTCAGCACACTCTGCATGTTGCTTTTGATGGCCCATTTAATCAGTTGATTGATACGATTGAACAGCTCGTTGGAGCATTCGAAACTACCAGTTCCGGGGGCTGAATTACGAGTATGCAACAATTTCAGATCTTCAACAACAGGCAAATCAGACGAACCGTTTTCCGGTTTTGGAACAGCCCCTTCAACCTGCACATACCGCATACCGTAATAGGTAAACTTTGGGTGCCAGGTTTCAACGCCATGGCCTTTCAACGTGTAGGTATAATAATAGGGCTTTCCCGTTGCATTTTGATTGGCTGTGCTATCGGGGTGAACCAACTCGGCAGGTATCAGTCGGACTTCCTGCCCTTTCTTGCCTTTCACCTTCAACTCAACAATGCCAGACACATTCTGACCAAAATCGTAGGTGAATTGGTCGTCTGCCAGCTTTGAAATGGATTGTGGTTCAAACGTATTCATCACTTTCACCGGGTAATTCATATCAGCATTCAATTTTCCAGTGGTTGGAGTCACCAGAATAGCCTGTTTCCAACTGGAATCATCGAACCCGGTTTTATTCCAGCCGGACCGTTCCTTGCGGGCATCGTAATCTTCGCCGCCATAAATGCTTGAATAAGTAATTGGCGAGGGAGACGTTTTCCAACTGCTATCAGAAATCAAGGCTGTTGTTGAACCATCATCGTAAGTGACCGCCAATTTGCAGATCATTTTAGGCATTCCGTAGGCGATCACCAGTTTGCGGTAGCGTTCGCGGTTCACATTGTAAAAGCCATTGCCAACAATAACGCCGACCGCGTTTTCACCTTGTTGCAACATGGAAGTAACATCGTAGGTATCGTAGAAAACCGTTTTGTCATAATCGGTCCATCCGGGAGTTAAAAAGGCATCTCCGATTTTCGAGCCATTCAGGTAAGCGTCATATTGCCCGACTCCTGAAATGTAGAGGGTGGCGGAAGCTATATTTTTTGTCAGATCAAACTGACGGCGGAAATATGGAATGACCGGCCGGCGTTTCCCTTTTTTGCCCAAATCATTGCCGAATCCATGTTCTCCAGGTACAATGCGCATGCCTTCGGCCATAGCTTCGTAGCCCAGCCATTGGGCATGATCCCATTCGCTGACATTCAGCAATCCCATTTGCCAATAATTGACGGGGCTCCATTCGGACTCGCTACCAGACTGCCCCCAAACTTTCACTTTCCAAAAATATTTTGCCCCTGCCTGCAAAGCCGGGCCACCGTAAGGAATACGAATCGATTGATCAGAGCCCACCTTACCGGAATCCCACACATTGCCTGAATCTTTTGCCAACACGGTTTCATTATCGGCCACCAAAATTTTGTAGGCAGATTGTTTGACATCGTTTTGGTCAGACTGAATAATCCAACTGAGTTCTGGATTCTGACTTTCAACCCCCAGCGGATTGGTGAAATAGTTACAGGAAAGCTGATCGACTTTTACCTGTTGCGGAACCGTCTTACAACTGAAGACGATTGTTAGGAGCATAAAAAGAAAAACGGTTTGTTTCATTGATTTGGCACTAGGATCAAATTAAAAATCACGCTACCATCCGAAAGCCAAAAGCTTTATCTCTAAATGATAACGTTTTCATACAAATAAATGCTGTTATAATGGCACTTAATTGAGAATAACAAGGAATACAAATGTAAACGTTTTACAGCTAAAATCCATCATTTCAAAATAGAAAATAGGCGCTAAATACTTTTCTTTTTTTATGCTATTTTGATTGCAGTCTATTTCGAAATCTTAAAGATAAGTGACAAATCGTGCCATTTATCTTTCCAAAAAAAATTCCCTTTGCATATCGAAAATTCGTATGCAAAGGGAATTCATCAGCTAATTAATAACCTGGGTTTTGAACTAACTGATCATTCAATGTCAGTTCGGTTTGTGGTATCGGAAAAATTAATTTGTTCTCGTTAACCTGGTAAGTACGGTCAAGCAAATATGGATATTTTGCTTTCATTACTGTCCCAAAGGCATTCATCACATCAATTGCTTTTCCTGTACGCACCAAATCCAGCCACCGGTGATCTTCAAACGCCAGTTCAACACGTCTTTCATGCGCAATCACCTCACTTAACTGACCTTGATCTGTAGTTGTTGCATTTGCCAAACCTGCACGTGTGCGAACTTGGTTTAAATAGGGTAACGCCTGATCGGGATGTCCCTGATCGTTCAAACATTCTGCAAGTAGCAACAACACATCTGCATACCGATAAACCATCCAGTCATCATCAGTATTGTTGTAATTATCATGTGCATGTAAATACTTGATTACAAATGGCATTGCAACAAAGTTCCCATCTGCATCAGTATATCCATCAGCAATAGAAGCCGCTTTTCGGACATCCCCCTCTTCATAAGAACTCATCAAATCATCAGTTGGTTTGTTCCAACCGCCAATCAATCCATTATTTCCAACAACACCAGTAATTACAACAGTATTTGAGAGTGCCGGAATAAACTGGTAGGTCCAATCGCTCTGCAATCCTTGATTCCCTTGATGATATTGGACTTCGAAAATCGACTCGGCATTATTCTTATTTTTTGGATCAAAAATAGATGCATAATCGCTCAATAAGCTGTAAGTTCCTGAGCTCACGACTGCCTGCAAATGGGTTTGGGCCTCGGAATAATTCTTTAAAGTCATATAAACATATCCCAATAAAGTGTTTGCAGAACCTTTGGTAACCCTTCCTTTATCCGACTGAACGGCAGGCAACTTCGCGGCAGCATCTTTGGCGTCCTCAATAATTTGATTGTAAACTTCTTCTTTAGTAGACCGAGGTAGTGCTGTTTCACTCATTTTAGTCACTTCATGAATGTACAACGGGACACCACCAAAATATTGCACCAACTCGAAATAGTAAAAGGCACGTAAAAACTTGGCTTCACCAATAATTTCATTTTTGGCTGCATCATCAAAAGTAGCTCCTTGAATACGATCAAGGATTACATTGGTTCGGGATATGCCTTCGTAACAATCATTATATTTCCCGCCGGAGTATTGATTGATCGGATCACTAACAAAACCGTCAATGTCCTCTCTTTCCACATTTTGACGCCCGCGGTCGTTTTCTTTGTAATAATAATGGGTATTATCAGATCTCATTTCGCCCATCACATAGGCATAGTGATAAACTCCATGGAGGCTTTGGTAAGCGCCATTCAGAGCCTGGGTAAAATTATCTTTGGTTGCATAAAACTCTGCGGAGCTAACAAATGACTTGGGTGGAACATCTAAAAAATCCTTTGAGCAAGAACTGACCAACAATAGTATTGCTGCAAGGATAGCTATGTTTGTTTTCATATATTTCATGTGTTTATTTTTTTCATTCAACAAAACCTTTTCTTAAAAATTGAGATTAAATCCAAATGAGACTGTCCTTGGGACAGGGTACACCGACCAATCGATTCCTTGTGCAAGCGCATCTCCACCATTTATATTTACTTCCGGGTTACTTCCATTGTATTTGGTTAAAACCAAAGCTTGTTGAATTGAAGTATATAAACGAATGCTTTTAAAATATTTAAGCTTGCTTTGAGTAGGGATCGTGTATCCTAAAGTGATATTTTTAATGGTCGCATAACTTCCATCGCTGACCCATCGTGAATTAATGGAACGGGCCAATGCTGTCCCAATCATGGCACGGGGATGAATTCCATCTCCCGGATTCTCTGGGGAACGCCAACGATTTGCAACATCTTTGGTGACATTGAACACACCATCCAGATTTTGAATATATTCCAGGGAACGGTTCATAATTTCACTTCCATAAGCACCAGAAATGATAATATTCAGGTCGAATTTTTTGTAATTAAAACTATTTGTCAAGCCAAAAGTGAATTTAGGACTTGGGTTGCCAATGATTGTACGGTCGTTATCGTCAATAACATTGTCATCATTTGTATTTTTCATCCTTACAGTACCAACAGTGGAAGTGGCGTGTTTTGGTGCCGCATCCAACTCAGCCTGATTGTTGTAAATGCCATCGAACACATAGCCAATAAACATACCAATTGGCTGTCCAACTTCTGTGATATGTGGATCACCGGTCAGACCTCCGATGAAGTCAATGCCCGGTCCCAAATCGATTACTTTATTGCGTACAAAACTGATGTTGAAGTCCGTATTCCATTTGAAGTCGCTAACCATATTTTTAGTGGATAGCACAAATTCATGTCCCCAAAATTTAAACTCACCTGCATTGGTGGTAAAATCATTAAACCCAGAAGCCTCTGGTACTGACAACGAGTAAAGCATGTCGGATGTGTATTTTCTGAAATAGTCATACTGGAAGAAAATGCGATCCTTGAACAAGCCAACATCAACGCCAACATCCAACTGGCTGGTTTTTTCCCATCCCAGTTCCGAGTTCGAAAGACTCGTTGTTGCTTTTCCATTGGCCAGCACATTATTGAAAACGTAATTCTGCGAGTTTACAGCCGCATAATAGCTGTAATTCCCGATATTATTATTACCAGTAATCCCGTAGCTTGCTCTCACTTTCAAATAGGAAAGCTTATCGATCGACTTCATAAAATCTTCCTCACTTGCAATCCAGCCAACAGAAACTGACGGGAAATTACCCCAGCGGTTGTTTGAGCCAAACCGAGAGGAACCATCGCGACGCATAGCCAACGAGAGCAGGTATTTGTCTTTATAATTGTAATTGATGCGACTTACCCATGACAGTAACGACCATTCACTGATATCGCTTGTACCTGTCGTAGTAGCTGCGGCACTTAAAGTTGTGACCTGATCATCCGGGAAATCAGTTCCGTTTAGTTTACTATAATCATAGCGATATTTTTGTGCGGTGTAGCCCAATAATACATTGATATGATGATCATTATTAAATGTCTTTTTATAGGTCAGCATGTTTTCAGTCAGCCATGAATAATAGGAACTTGTGGTAATTGCAGCTTTTGTTTTTTGTGGTGGAGGAGCAAAAATACCACCAGCTGTGGATGGGGAAAAATACAACAACTGCTTATTATTTAAATCAATATTAGCACTCGATTTAAATTTTAAACCATCCAGCACTTCAATCTCAACATAGGCATTCGACAGTATTCGGGTCGCTTTCGTGTTATTTTTCACTTCCTGAACAACGCGATACCAGTTTGGATTAGGAAACAAGCCAGGTGCATTAGCTGTCAATGGCAGTGTTCCATCATCATTGATTGCCTTCGCAATCGGGGAAGTCAGAACAGCACCCTCAATAATCCCTCCAGACCATAGAACACCATCCGAGTTGGGAGTTTCGGTAATGCTATGATTAGGCGCTAAATTTACGCCAAGCTTTATTTTATCATTCAAATCATATTCGGTGTTAATTCGTAAAGAGTATCTTGAAAAACTTGAATTGAGCAATGCGCCATCCTGCTTAAAATAGCCACCAATTACCGAAGTTCTAAGTTTATCTTTGTTGGCAGTTACCGACAGATTGTAGCTTTGAATGGGGGCATTTCGTAACAACACATCATACCAGTTAGTACCTGCCTCGTACTGGCTGGGGTTCTGGTATTCTTCCGGGATGTTCGCGGTTGTGCCGGTATAGGCCGCATTTTCTTCACGGATTTCTTTTTCGAACGTGGCAAATTCACGCGCATTCATCATATCGGGCCTTCCATTTTGCGGTACCGACTGAATACCATAATAGGCGTTCAGAGAAACTTGTGTTTTCCCCAACTTCCCTTGCTTAGTTTGAATTAAGACGACACCGTTGGCGGCCCGTGATCCATAAAGAGAAGTTGCCGAAGCATCTTTTAAAATGGAAATGCTTTCAATTTCATCCGGGTTGATGTTGCTGATGTCTCCAACGATCGGGAAGCCATCTACCACATAGAGTGGATCACTTGAAGCATTGATGGAAGCGGCTCCGCGAATACGAATGGACATTCCTTGACCAGGAATCCCCGTTGTTTGAAGAATTTCTACACCAGCCGTTTGACCTTGCAATTTTTGTCCAATTTGAGCTACTGGTAAATTCTCCAGTTTTTCTGTATTAATTGACTGCACCGAACCTGTTACATCCCGCTTCTTCTGGGTACCATAGCCAATTGCTACGACTTCATCCAGTCCGATTGTTTCTTCCTGCAACTTAACATCAATCCTGGTTCGGCCTGAAACCATCACTTCAGAGGAACGCAGTCCTACAAATGAGAAGACCAAAGTCGCATCTGAAGGAATATTTGACAACGTATAATTTCCATCACTATCAGAGATGGTTCCGATAGTTGTGCCTTTAACCACAACGGTAGCACCCGGAATCGGTTCCCCAGAGGTATTCGTAACAGTTCCACTGATATTTAGGCTGGTTTGCCTGATTTGATTGAGTTGAGCATCTTCGGTTTGGCTATCTGTTATCACGATGTAATGTCCGATGAACTCATACTTCATATTTTCAGGTCGCAACACCATGTCCAAAACCTCTTTTACCGTCTTATTATTAACTTTCAGATCAATTTTCTTTGAGACATCCAAATTGTTGCTATTGTAAGCAATCTGGTATTCTGTCTGACTTTCAATAGCATTGAATACATCCAGGATGTTCGCTTGCGTCATATTCATCGACAAGGTAGCTACTTGCGAATAGGAACTGGACGCAAAGGTCATCAGTCCTGAAAAAACCAGGATCAATAATAGTTTCATAACTCTAAAGAACTTTCGGTAATGGCGAAATCTATCGCCAAACCATTTGGTTTCACATTTTTTCATAAATTTGTTTCGATTTTCGTTAAACTTCATGTTTACACGTAAAGATGACGGGTAGTGTATGTTGGCGCAGAACTACCCGTTTTTCATAAGTCGTTAGCTTTTCATTTTTTTCGGACTGACATAAATTTTTTGTTTTTCAATTCGATAATCTACATTTATCGCCTTTTCAATGATCTGAAAAAGCCGTTCAATACTCTCCCCTTCGCGGAGCTCAACTGTAAGCCTTTGTTTTTGAAATCTAGATTTATCATAGATGATCTGAACATTGTACCAACGTTCGATCTTCTTTACAAGATTGTTAAATGTGTCGTCTCGGAACACTAGTCGGTTGTTTTTCCACCCAATGACTTCATCCGCATCAAACCCGGTCTTTTGAATGATATGATTGCTTTTGGTGTAATCAATCAAATCGCCCGGTTTCATCACAAGCTTTTTCGAATTGTCTGAGTCGTGATTTACAAACAGATTCACCTTTCCTGAAAGAAGGGCCGTTTCAATGTCCTTATCATCTGAATAAGCCCTTACATTGAATTTCGTACCGAGTACTTTTACATTTACCTGAGCAGCATGCACGATAAAAGGCTTGTGTTTGTCCGGTGTGACTTCAAAATAGGCTTCCCCGGTGAGAAAAACATCACGGGTTCCACTACCATATTGTATCGGATAACGCAGACGGGTTCCGGAATTCAGCCAAATATGAGTGCTATCGGGCAAAACCACTTCTGACTTCTGCCCCTTTGGAACAATAGCTTCGGCATAACTTGGCTGA
>DATFMO010000586.1:0-4781 GCA_035266925.1 Sunxiuqinia sp.
ATTAGCGAACCACTTCATCAGTCGGTGAAAAGTATTCTGCAAATGCCTGATATTAAATCATTGTTGCTTGAGCATAAAGCTTTTTGGGCCAATTTGTGGACTCGCAGCGACACCAATTTGCAATTGAAAGAAGATCGGGAAGATCAGACAATCCTTCGCCTGCACACCTTTCATATTTTTCAAACCGTGTCGGGAAATACAGTTGATATGGACATTGGCGTTCCGTCGCGCGGCTGGCATGGGGAGGCCTACCGTGGGCACATCTTCTGGGACGAGTTGTACATCATGCCTTTCCTGATTCTCCATCAACCACACATTGCGCGTCACCTGTTGATGTACCGCTACCGCCGCTTGTCTGAAGCGCGACATGCTGCGAAAATAGCTGGTTTTGAGGGAGCGATGTTCCCCTGGCAAAGCGGAAGTGATGGCCGGGAAGAAAGTCAAAAGCTTCATTTGAATCCTGAATCCGGCAACTGGGTGCCGGACAACAGTCACCAACAACGTCATATCAACATCACCATTGCCTATAATTTCTGGAACTATTATCAGGCCACCAAGGACATGGATTTTCTTTTTTATCACGGTGCAGAAGTGATTTTGTCGGTCGCGTTGTTTTGGTCCAGCCTGGCACGATTCGATCGGAAAAAATCTCGCTATGTCATTCATGGTGTGATGGGCCCGGACGAGTACCACACCAAGTATCCACATTCCGAAGAGATGGGGCTGAACAACAATGCCTACACCAATTTTATGGTCGTTTGGTTGTTTAACCGCGCACTCGAAATTCTTCATATGCATGATGAAAAGCAACGACGGCGGTTGATGGGAAAAGTGGGAATGACCGGGGAACATGTGACCAAATGGAAAGCGATGTCAGCCAAAATGTACATTCCTTTTCACGACGAAAATATTATCTGTCAGTTTGAAGGCTACAACGACCTTCAGGAATTTGACTGGGAAAAATACCGCAAGAAACACGGGGAAACCATGCGGCTCGACCGTATTCTGGAAAGCGAAGATGATAGTCCAAACCACTACAAAGCCAGTAAACAGGCCGATGTACTGATGATATTTTATATGCTGACCTCTTCTGAGGTGAAATCGATTTTTGAGCAGTTGGATTATAAATTCGACATTCAATCGGATATTGAAAAGAATATCCGCTATTATCAACAACGGACTTCGCACGGGTCAACATTGAGTAAAGTGGTGCATTCGTGGGTGTATGCGCGATTGAACAGGAACAACTCCTGGCGGAATTTCCAGCAGGCTTTGATGAGTGATTTTAAAGATGTCCAAGGCGGAACCACGCCTGAAGGTATTCATCTGGGCGCTATGGCTGGCACAGTGGATTTGATTCAACGGTGTTATACCGGCATAGTGATTAAAGATGATGTGTTGTGGCTCAATCCGCACATTCCGGACGATATCATCAACATTGTTATCAGTATTCGTTTTCGCAGCCACTGGTTTAAACTTTCTATCAACCACGAAAAGGTGAAAATCGATTTTGAAAAAGGATGGGCTCCGCCCGTGAGGATCGGGATTAACGGCAGGACCTATAAGTTTGAAGCGCAGAGAACTCGTGAGTTCAAACTGAAAACGTAGTCATTTTTAGAGGTGTTTCTTTCGAGGATTGACGTGGCTAAATTTGATGAATGCCACAAACACAACGCCGCCGATGATGTTTCCAACGGTGGCCCAGGTTTGTACAAAGAAGTAGTCACCCCAACCAATTTTATCACTGGTCAACAGGCCTGTAAATACTTCAATGGAACCAACAATGGAGTGGTGCAGGCCACCAATGCCAATCACCGAGGTGATGAGTGTAATGATGATGATCCGGCTGATGGTTTCCTGTGATGAGGTCACCAGCCACGACAGCAGGCCCATCAACCAACCAGCCAACAAGCCACTGATCAAAATGGTACTCCAGGAATATTGTATGAGCTTTTGTGCCAGTTCGTAATACGAGCCAATATCGATGACATGCAGCTTGGCGGGCAAAATGGATAGAATGTAGCTGAACACATAGCCGCCGAGCAAGTTGCCCGAATACACGATTCCCCACAAAGTCATCAGGCTTTTAAAGGAGGCATTCCTGTTTAGCACCGGAATGACAGCCAGCGTGGTATGTTCGGTAAACAGTTCGGATTTACCCACAACCACAAAAATAAACCCCAGTGGATAAGCGAGCGCCAGCAACACATGCAACCACGACGGCGTGATGATGTTGTTGAACAAGCTATAAATGGAAGCCATCAAAAAAACGCTAAAGCCGATTTCCAGCCCGGCAGAAATGGCGGAAAGAAACAAATCCTGATTCGCCCGGTTGTGCTCATGCATGGCTGCCTGGATCTGCTCATTCAGGATCTCATCAATCTGTTTGGGCTTATTCAGCGCTTCTTTTAGGTCATTCGTGCGTTTCGACATGTGGTGTGGTTTTGGTAATCAGTAAATCGTGTCCTATATGTTGAATCAACATTTGATCGATGGCCTTGTTCAGGGAGCATTGATAAGCCACTACTTGTCAAATTAACAAATTGAGATCGAAAAAATTGTTGTCTTAATCGTTGTTTTTCTGAAGGTTAAGAAATGGTATATATGGTACACCACTTGCCCTAAGTGCGCCAAAAAATAGGGTAAAAATTACGTGAATATCGTTCCTGAAGTCGAATAGTGCGTTTTTTATTCCCAGGGCTGACGGGCGAAAATAACATAGCCCAGGGTAATAATTTACGCAATACAAACCGTCCGAAAACCATTGTTGCTATAAGTGCCACAGCTTTTGTCGGACGGAATTGTATCGAATGTTTTGACTTCATTTCCGTTTCGGTCGGATCAATTAAAGAACATTTCCAAAGAGGTTCCCGCGACCTGTTTCTAATTGGCCGCTAATACCCGGGGTAACGTTTTCCCTCTTGCCATCGGGACCGCTCATCCCCGGGCTATTATTATTTGTCCCTTTCAGGGACATCTACTTCGTTTTGCCTGGTGCTAAGCGGATCAAGTCGCAGAGTGATTGACCGCTAAAAGTTAATTCGGTTTTTTTTTAAAGCCGCTAAGCGCCTATGAAATTAAGACGCAGACAATTCCCGGCTATTTTTACAAACCTCTAGGGCTGCGGGAAATGGTTGCAGAGCCCGCTCAAAAATGCCCAGTGAATAGGCGATCGTCAGCCCATAATTGGTCAACGGGACACCAGCTTGTTTCGCTTTCATAATGCGGGATAGCATTTCCCGTCGGTTCCACATGCAGGCGCCGCAATGGATGATCAGTTTGTAATCGGAGATAGTTGAAGGAAAGTCGCGCCCACGCACATTGTTGATCTCCAGTTTACCGCCCACATATTGCGTAAGCCAGCGTGGGATTTTCACGGTGCCGATGTCTTCGCCAATAGGGTGGTGGGAGCAGGCCTCGGCAATCAACACCTTGTCGCCGGCTTTCAGTTGGTCGATGGCCATGGCACCGCGCACCATCTCCGTCAGGTCGCCCTGGTAGCGGGCAAACAGGATGGAAAAGCTGGTCAACGGAATCTCAGGTGGCGTGTCGGCTGCTACTTTCAGGAAGGCCTGGCTGTCGGTCACCACTAGCTTGGGCGGTTTTTTGAGACGGTTGATGCCTTCGCGGAGTTCCCTTTCCTTCACGACCATGCAAAAGGAATCGCCATCCAACAGGTCGCGGATGCTTTGTACCTGCGGCAGGATCAGCCGTCCTTTGGGCGCTTCCTTGTCGATGGGAACCACGAGGATGGCCGCTTCACCCGGACCAACCAGGTCGGCGACGATGGCCGGACGGTTGATGAAATCATCCGGAGCGCTTTTCAGAATGGTTTCACGCAGCTCCGAGATACCAAAATTGGTGGTGGCCGAGGTTTCCACAACCGGTAATTTTTCGCCGCTCAGGCTGTTGAGCATGCACAAACTGGAGGAGTACAAATCAGCCTTGTTGAACACGATGATGGCCGGAATCTCCCGATCTTTCAATTCCTGTAGGATGCGTTCTTCAAAATCGCCCCAATCTTTGCTGTTGGAAATGATGATGCCCAAGTCGGTTCGGTCGATTACCTGCATGGTTTTTTCAATGCGTTTTTCACCCAGCGCACCCACGTCATCAATGCCGGCCGTGTCAATAAAGAGAACCGGACCGAGTGGTAGCAGCTCCATGGGTTTTTCCACCGGGTCGGTGGTGGTTCCGGCAATGTCCGAGACAATGGACACTTCCTGCTGGGTTAGCGCATTCAGGATGGATGATTTGCCGACGTTTCGTCGTCCGAAAAGGCCAATATGCAGTCGAAAAGATTTGGGTGCTTTCATGCTGATTTGTTTGGGACGAAATTACAAAGGAATGGAATGGGAATCAATGATTTTTTTGCAGAAAAGTACAGACTGATTTTTCACCACAAGGAACACAGAGAATTACACAGAGAGTGCAAAACATCCAACTTTCCCCCATCAAAGCATATCCACCAGGCGTGGACAGCAATAAAAAGGATTGTCCTTTATCGAAAACACATAGCGGCGACGGGGATCAGTCCAACTATATTTTATCCATCATTGTATACCTTTCCACAATTGATCAATAATATCAATTATTATTTCTATTTTTAACAATAATCTATTTGAACGATGGATAAAACACTAAAACGTTAGCAACAAGTGAAAATCAGCTGTTGTAATACAAAACATTAGCCTATGAAAACAGAAAAACAATTGAGTAAAATATCATTCATCGATACGTTTTTATATTTCATTATTTTTTTCATTTCAATAAACGTATCG
>DATFMO010000587.1:0-2536 GCA_035266925.1 Sunxiuqinia sp.
TTTTGATGATGCTCCTCCATCAATTTATTTTGTTCGACCAACTGATTTTTGAATGACTCCAGCTTGATCTCCAATTCTGATTTTGAAATTTTTATGGGTTGTCGTTGTTCCAAATCCAGGTTTAGTCCATAAACATTGTCCCCCTCTGACAGGGAAGGTTGTAAATCACCGGACAACAATACATCCCTGGAAATCACTTTCCCGATCATCTGCCCCCAGTCCGGTTTGTTTTGTTCCAGAAATTCCAAAAGCGAACCGGACAGAGCTTGCAGTTCCGATTGCAATTGGTCAATGTCCTTTTCCAGCAACTGTTTCTTTTGAGACAAAGCTTCGCTTTCCTGGCTATTCTTTAGCTCCAGCAACTCCAAGTCCCGCTTGCCCTCTTTCATTGTACTTTCCTTACGGAACTCAGCAACCGATTTTTCAGCAATAAGTTGCTGTCTTTTCTGTAAAAACCCTTGTTCCCTCTGAAGCTGTTTGTCCTGTTCTTCTTTCAGAAATTGGCTCCCTTGAATATTTTCAATCTTAAAGCCAACTTCCCTGAGTTTACCTTCATTGAGCGCTTTTTCCTTGTTTTGTTCTTCCAACTTTTGGCGATGGTCAGCCGCAAGCTTTTCCTTTCTCTCAAAAAAAGCTGTGGTCAAGTCGGTTAACTCCTGTTGGAGCTTTCCTTTGTTTTTTGACAGGGAGATTTCAAAATCCAGAATATGTTGCTGACATTGTGTTTCCAGTCGTTGCCGGTCAATTTGGTACTGGCTCTCAACATCTTTCAGGCTGGAAGTCAATAAAGCCAGTTGAGCCTGAACCTGAGACTGCTCCGTTTCATACTCCTGCTTTTTTTCATTTTCATCCAGGACTTGCTGAATATTCTTTGATGCATAACCTTTTACCAATTGATTGGTTTTTTTGATGTCTCGTGTTACAACGGATAATTTATCCTGAATTCGTCGTTGAATCACCGAATATTCAGCATTGATTTTATCTATTTTTTCCTGCTGATCCGTTACCTGTAGCCGAAGCGCTTTCTGATCATCCACCAGTTCACGTTCCTTCTCCCTTGCCAGATTATACGAAGCGCCAATTTGCCATGCCAGTTCCTTTTTATCTTCTTCCATCTGAACAAGTTTGTCATACTGGGAAACGATATTCTGCGCCTTCTTTTCATGAAGGAGGTATTCCGAAACATCCCGGTAGTCATTCCGGGCTGTTTCAATGTGATGCCGGTTGGCGTCCAGGTTCAATTCAACGGGCTCGTCGCTCAGTGAATTGATGATCGTTGTTTTGATAAATCCCCCATCGAGCGAGGAGTTCAGGAAGATATTGGAGATCGTTCTCGGAATATTTTGATAGGCGGGATTTTGCAAAACATGAAACCGGTTCATCCCCTTGTTCGCGCCATAAATGATATCCCGATATTCCGTAAAGTTGTGGATTGGGCGGTGAACCTTGTAGCCCCGTTGAATGGCTTGTTCAATGACCTGGCTTTCTGACCTGGCCCTTTGCTTGTCGATGAACAACTCGCGGCTGTAAGGCCCGTCGATGAACCGGAAACATAAGCGGTTTCGCTTTTTGTACAACCAAACACAAAAGTTGTGGGTTCCCTGGCTTACCTCGTAAATCAGGTAGGAATCGACATATGGAAAGTAGTAGTCGCTAAAAGCCGTCTTTTCTTTGGAAATGCCCAGCTTGCGGGCATCAGCATTATAGAAAAACAAGATCGCCCGGAGCAAAGTGCTTTTGCCTGTTCCCTGCGTTCCGATAAAGTGGATATTGCCATCCAGTTGAAGTTCATAAAAATCAACGGTGGCACTATTAATCAGTATCATTCGATTTAATTGGTTCATTTCAATTTATTTCCTCCGGTTGATTTTTGTTTTCTTCATCCTGAATATTGACAGCCATGACCAGCTTTTCCATGTAATCCCATGAGTCCAGAATTTTCCACGTTTGATCCATTTCGTTTTCAAGATCGATAAAACCTTCTTTCTGCACCTCCTTAATCAGGTCGTTAAGCATTTCGTGGTAATTCTTGCCCGGATTCGCGCGCTTTTGCAAATCCGTCAACTGTTCTTTCAACGACAGGTTGATGTCAACCTGCTTTAGAATGTCAAAAAGCTTAAAGCGCGCTCCCCTGCACAAATCTTTCCTGAAAGTTGTAAAAAATGCCAGAATATCCAACCAACGCAGGGCCTTTTCAATTTTGTTCTCAACGTTTTGGTTGCCTTCATTTGGCCGGGAGAAATAGTAGTAATTGTTCCCGTCTTCCAACTGATATCCAATCTCTCTAAACTTCGGCTCCATGTCATCAAAATTCTCTTCAACGTATTGATACAGGTGACGGCGTTGGGAGTCGATGGCATTGGAGCAGATAAACTGTCCTTTGCTCAGGATATCAAATATTTCTGCAGTCCGGTAATTGGATTGAATCATGGCTATTGGTCTTAAATGTTTTGCTCTGTTTGAATGGTGTTCCGCTTGATTGCAGCCCCCGGATAAATGAGTGCGTACTCAAGGTTTTCGAACCGACCTGTTTTTT
>DATFMO010000588.1:0-6168 GCA_035266925.1 Sunxiuqinia sp.
TGTGCCGTGCATGTTAAATAACTTGGTGGTGAAAGTCCACTATGGGGGTTTGTAGTTGCCAACCATTAGCCAATAGCAAGGGTGTCCATCGCGAGGTGGAATCTGAAGGAAGCTGGAGGCAAACCTCTGCCCCGAGGAATACGAATCACATCAGGCATAACCGATGGGACAAGATTACACAACAAATCGAAATCCAAAAGCTATACGGACATCGGGATGTAAATGTGGCGGGGACATGGAGGGAAGGTTATTTTTCTTACCACGGGAGGTCTCACAGACGTGTGGAAACAGAGTATGAAGCACGGTTTAAATAAGATTTGCTGTGAGAAGTCAGCCGAAGCCATAGTACCATAATACGACAGTTATGGGAAGGGCAGAACCTTAAGAAGAGAGCAGTAAATGAATGTTACCTGATGAAGGAAAGAAAGCAGAAAAATCCATCGCAAGGAACCTGCCTGCAAAAGAATAGGACGGAATCCGAAGGCTATGCGGGAGGGCAGACCTGTATTGGGATAACTGAAAACAACCGCACCGATACCCACCCATAAGGGTATGGTTTGTTAGATTTCATTGTGTCGCCTTCAAACCTTAATGCTGCTTACCGTCAGGTAAAGCGAAACACAGGGAGGGCCGCTGAATCCCTTACTAAGTAATATCATGCTCAACGAACTGGACAGGGAACTTGGGGACAGGGGGCACCAGTTTGTACGCTATGCAGGTGGCATGGTCATTCTGTGCAGAAGCAAACGAAGTGCCCGGCGCATTCTTGGAAGCATCGCCCACTTTATCGAAAGCAGGTTGTTTTTAGGGGTTAACAGGGAGAAGAGCAAGGTGTGCCATATCAGGAGGTAAAATTCCTTGGATATTCCTTTTATAAAGCAAAAGGGGAAGGCAGGCTGCGGATAGATCCTAAAAGCGTGCAAAAGATGAAAGCTAAAATTAAAGAGCTGACATCCAGAAACAACGGATGGGGAAATGAAAGAAGGAAAGAAGCACTGCGTCAGTATATAACAGGATGGGTGCAATACTTCAAACTGGCGGATATGGACAAACTGCTCATCAGAACAGACAAGTGGTATCGCCGAAGGCTCAGGATGGTGATTTGGAAACAATGGAAACGAATTAAAACCAAACTGAAAAATCTCATCAGGTTAGGGATAAGTAAACCTAAGGCATGGGAATGGGCGAATACAAGGAAAGGCTATTGGCATATAGCAAATAGCTTCATTCTAAGCAGAACTATCACGAATGAAAGATTGAGAAAAGCAGGCTATGTTTTCCTGTCGGATTACTACCGAAAGGTTAGGGTTGTAAATTAAGGAATCGCCGTATACGAGAACCGTACGTACGGTGGTGTCAATATCTTTTCTTTCTCCAATCTAAAACAAAGATTTTCAAATTCAAGAACCCCAAGCTTGCGGGTTTCCAAAAGACTTCGCTTTTTATTCCGTTTCCTTTTTCAAAGAGATTTCAAATTTGAAATGATTTTGATAACTGGAAAATTCCATTTCATTGCTTAAATCGATCTTTTTGGAAACAATTGTATTTTTCCCAATCTCCAACTTTCCAAGACTTTCAAATAGTTGTATCTAGTCCTTCGGCTAATCAGTTTCAATTGTACCACTTCATCAAGTGTATGGTATTGGAGGTAAAAAAGAATCTGGTTTGCCAGCATTTTATTGTTGAACAACAGCGTCTAAAAGCTCCGGCTTTGCCGGAGCTTTCTCTTATGAATTCTTTTTGATTTTCTTAGCGATCACTTGGTCAACACCATTTTGCCGGTAGAGATTTCAGAGTCAGAGTTAATTTGATAATAGTACGTTCCCATCGATTGATTTTTGGGAGCCCAAACGAATTTGTTTTTACCAATGTTGCACCAGCCATTGTAAAGCATTTTCACCAATTGTCCTTGCAGGTTATAAATATTGATCGTTACCCGTTGCGCATTATTAGCGTTCACCTCAATAGTGGTTTGTGTTGAAAATGGATTGGGGTAGCTTGTAGTTGAGAATCCTGGTTTGTTGGCTGTTGCCAGGTCGTTGACACCGGTAATTAATGCGCCGGCTTCCAGTTTCAGGCAGTCGTACATCACACCGCCACGGTTGCCCACATCAGATAGGGTCAGCTTGATCGTATTTTCTCCTTGAACAAGCGCAGATGCAGGGAAGGTCAGTGTTTTAACAGTGTGTATCCCGCCTAAGACAGCACTCCGGTAGATAGAGGGATCGCTGCTGAATGACCATGTTCCCTTTTTGACATTATTCACATAAACATCTACTTTCGGATGGTTTGATGCTCCGGCAATGGAAGCTGTTAATGTGGCATTTCCGGTAAACGCTTGATCATTGTTGAACGTGATTGTCCATGTTCCAACCTTTGTTTGGGCGTAATACCAGTCTTTTGATGGTGTGCTGGTGCCAATCACGTAGTTGAGGTTGGCCGGTGGCAATTCGTACAAGCCATAGTTTCGAAGTGTGTCACTGTATTGGTACCCGTCTGACAGGCGGTCGTTTTCTCCAATTTTCCAAAGCAGGTTTCTTTGTTGTTTGGGAATCCACGGAATTACACCAAACTGTGTGTTTGTGCCGGATACGTTTGCATTGTCGATTGACAATTCATCGGTAATGTCACCATGTGTAGCATAGGCATACAGTGTGTACGATCCTTGACGAACATTGTGAATGGTGAAATTTCCATCCTGGTCTGTTTTACTCCAAAACATGTAATTTTTGCCCTGCTCATAAATATCGGAACCGGGTTGGGCCAATACCACTTGAATTCCTTTTGGCGAAATTCCAGGTGGAAGTGATATTCTTCCCTTCACAGTTGATCGATCCAATGGGTACAAGCTGTTGGTAAACCATTGAAAAGGCCACTGGTCATGCTGAATTGTTGCCTGTTGTTTTGCGTCGGCAATCATGGCATCGTGATCGGCACCTGAATTGACGTATATGAAAAAGGGTCCGTAAATTTTTTCGTCGCCTGAAGAGTAATATTGAGCTGATGCACCGAAATGTTCTCCCTGAAGCATTTGCAGCACCAATGGTGTTTTCGTGGTAGTGTGCACGGTCAGCTCTTGTTTCATTGGGCCGCCATTCATGTATTCGGTACTAACAGGAATGGCCCAAACGCCCTGTCCATCAGACATGATTCCGTGAACACTGTCTTTGACAATGTAGTTGGCCCAATTGTATTTTGTATAAACAGAACCGTCGGGAAGCTGATAGGTGGCATCCATAATCGGATCGCTATTCACAGCCTTCATCGTCGCAACAGAGGGTAGATAACCTTGCATGCGATTGGTAACATAGCCGTAGTCAAATTGGTTGGGGTCGACGCGATATACCACACGCATCTCACGTAATTTGACTGTCGTTGATGTCCCTTTCACGGAGACATAACTGTAAATACCGCTCACGCCTTTTCGCATGATGTAGCCTTGTTCGACAATCAGGTCACCTGATGAATGCGAGAAAACCACTTCCGCGTAATCATCGGTTTGCTTTTCAAGCCGGACTTTATCGGGGCTTAATTCATGGTAGCTACTTTGGTCGTTGTAGCTAAAGTACAGTTTTCCACCATTGGAGAGCAGAGATTTCCCCTGGTGACTCAATGAGCTTACCTGGCCTTTACTGTTGATCGAAATGGAAACGATTCCATTCGACATATTCGCCGTTCTGGCACCTGTGTCGACACTGGCAGTTACATTTGATTGTGCAAAAGTTGTGCTTGTAAATAGTAAAAGGAATAGCAAGAGAGTGGGTTGAAAATATTTCATAATTGATTGATATTCAACATAAATGATAATTCGAAAACAGTTTGTTTTTTAGATTTCAATTGGTTGAAAATGAAGCTTTTTTGTTGCGTGTTTGCCAAAATATTCTCCATTCAATATGGCCAAAATCCTACACAAACAAATATATTATTTCTCTGGTGTAATCGTTCCCACAATTCAGGTTGATCCAATAAAATTAAGGTAAAGTTTTTATTTGCATAAGATCGTGGTAAAAACGTTTAGAAGTTATAAATGACGTTTTTTTTCTTGATAATACATTGGCAGAAATGAGATAAAACCTGGGACCCGGTTAAATAGAACCTGATGAAAGTTAAAGGAATAGAATTCGCTTCATTTCCGTTGGAAATAATAATTTTTAACCATTGAGTTCGGTAAAATAATATTTCGTCCCGACGGGATGTCGAAAAGATTTATCGCCGCGTTTTCTACCAATATTTTATTCTTAACGGGGTCGTTCCGTCAGGAACTGAATATGGGTAGAATTGGAAGTAACCCCTTTGTATTCATCATTCCGCAGGAACGTAATAAATTCAGCATATTTACCGTCTTCCATTAATTTTCACCGGAAAACTGGGATTTTTAACCATAAAAAAAGTCCCGTTTTTAACGGGACTCAAAATTATAAATGATGATGTTATAATAGACTAAGCTAATTTAACATTGACTGCATTTAATCCTTTTTTACCTTCTTGCAATTCAAATGTTACTTCATCATCTTCACGGATACTATCGATCAAGCCTGATGAATGTACAAAATACTCTTTTGAAGAATCTGCATCTTTGATAAATCCAAATCCTTTTGTTTCGTTGAAAAATTTAACTGTTCCTTTATTCATTTTTGATAAAATTAATTTGCTGCAAGTTACAATTTGTTATCGAGATTGCATCTTTTTTCAGAAATTTTTTAAAAAATTTCACATTTTTATAAGGATATGCGGTGCCCGATGGTCCATTCGATAAACTCTGATTTGTAAAATTTGTTTGCTCTCAGGTTCACTCCGAAAAAGTAATCTTTCATGAAATGGTATTTCACGCCAATTCGCTGATAAAACTCCGGCGTCATGTCGGTGGTCTTTTTGCGATACAGGTAAAATCCGGGTTGAATGACGAGTGAGAATCGGTTGACAACCAGTTCGTAGGATGGGTATATGCTCACGGTGATGTGGCGCGGAAATGGAACGTCCAATTCATCAAGGTTGCCATCTTCTTCAACGACGGTGGTACTTTGCGAACCGTTGTAACCGACTGTTACCCCAACGCCAATCTTCGATTTGTAGTCCAGCTGCCGGTTGATGGTATTGTTCATCCCGAAGATTGGAAAGTTGACTCCCCGCATCATCGGATCAGCAGC
Organism: Sunxiuqinia sp.; assembly: GCA_035266925.1. GTDB lineage: Bacteria > Bacteroidota > Bacteroidia > Bacteroidales > Prolixibacteraceae > Sunxiuqinia. The sequence continues at coordinate 5,148 of DATFMO010000588.1, forward strand.
GGTGTCTGGGCCGGTATACAGTACGTTTTCCATGCCGCTATAAAAAGAGATCAACCATTCAAAGTGGTCGTGAAATGGTGGTACTACCTGCTTTTTAAATTGAACAGGATCATCATTCAAAGTATAGGACAAACTTGCTCTTGCCGCTTGTGTATTCAGCCCTTTGTTGGGCATTTTCAATTTGCCATTCGAAAAATGAGTGAATCCATAGCCCAGCCCAAACGTGAATCGATTGTTCAACTGGTATTTCAGGCTCACACCGGCATCAATGTAAACACTTTCTTCAGCACTGATGGCCACGTTGTATGGGTTGGTCACCGGGTAAAATGGTTCCAGTTAAACGTGAGGCCGAGCCCCAGCTCATAATTCAAGCTAAAGCGGTTGACACGGAAAAAAGGAGCATTGAAAAAGCCATAAACGGCTATTGGATAGCCCAGGTCGCTGGTTTCCTTGAAAATAGCCGAGTAGACACCAATTCCGTATTTGGGATAACCATATAACTGTTGCCACAATTTTTTGCCTTTGGTTTGCCAACCCAGCCGGAGCGAATAGCTGAAATAGTCATCAATGCCGTCGTGATTGGAATTCTGGTAGCGGATGAAATCATTGGTCGGAATCACTTTCCCCCAATCGACACGAGGCTCAATAAACAATTGATTTTTTGTTGAAATGCTGTCTTTTTCAGCATTTTCAGCCGGCGAAGTTCGTGTTACAAGCAATGCTCCGATCAAGAGTAGGATCGGAAGGTATTTGAAGGACCGCATATCGTATTACGTGTTTTAATCAAGGAATTTTAATTTCGGCGGTAAAGATTCATTTTAATTTTGAAATTCAGCTTAGTAAATGCTTAAAATGGTTGAGTGAGATCTAAAAAAAAGCACACCACTGGTGTGCTTTTCTGTTTTTAATCGGTATGACTCAATTAATCGTTGTCCCCATCTTCGTCAGACGATGACTTTTGGGAAACCACTTTTCCACTGCTGTTCAACTGGACTTCAATGTTTGTTTCGCCTTTCTCCAT
>DATFMO010000589.1:0-3101 GCA_035266925.1 Sunxiuqinia sp.
ATGGAGAAAGCCCTGTAGTGGTGCTGGCTGCCAGTACACCGTCTGACTGTTTTTATTACGCTTACCTGTCAGCCAAAATCGCACTGGAACGTATGGTTCCTGTAGTGCTTCTGACCGACGGGTTCCTTGGAAATGGTAGTGAGCCCTGGCGCATTCCAAGTATGGATGAACTGCCGGGAATTACACCTCGTATTGCCAAAGACAGTAGTAAGTTCAAAGCCTATCGTCGTGCCGAAGATACTTTGTCTCGTGAATGGGCCATTCCAGGAATGGAAGGTTTCCAACATCGGATTGGTGGTTTGGAGAAAAACGAAGAAGGAACGGTGAGTCACGATCCTGAAAACCACCAGGTCAACAGTGAGATTCGCGAAGCTAAAGTGCTGAAAGTCGTGGATATGATTCCTGAGCTTGAAGTGTGTGGCGATCCTGATGGTGGTGATCTGTTAGTTGTCAGCTGGGGTGGAACTTACGGTCACATGATAAGTGCTGTTCGCGAGATGCGAATGGAGGGAAAAAGTGTGAGCCTCGCTCATTTTAATTTCATCAAGCCACTTCCTGCTGGTACAAAAGAAGCATTCAGCAAGTTTAAAAAGATTGTTGTTTGTGAGTTGAATCTTGGTCAGTTCGTTGCATACCTGCGCGACAAAGTGCCGGAGTTTGAATATCACCAGGTGAATAAGTTGAAAGGTTTGCCATTTACGGTAGCCGAGCTGAAGGAAAACTTTTTTAAACTACTGGAGGACTAAGACATGACAGATTTAAATTACACGATAAAAGATTTTAAAAGCGATAGCGAAGTTCGTTGGTGCCCGGGATGTGGTGACTACGCCATCATGAACGGGATTCAGCGCACCATGGCCGACATGAACATCCCGCACGAAAAATTTGCGGTGATCTCTGGAATTGGTTGTTCCTCCCGTTTCCCCTATTACATGAGCACCTATGGATTTCACTCTATTCACGGACGTGCTGCTGCGATTGCCTCTGGAGTGAAATGTGCCAATCCTGACCTGAGCGTTTGGGTCATGACTGGGGACGGAGATGCGATGGCCATTGGTGGAAACCATTTTATTCATGTGGTTCGCCGAAATATCGACTTGAACATCATTCTTTTCAATAACAAGATTTATGGGTTGACCAAAGGGCAGTATTCGCCAACAACCGACCGTGGCTTTGTGACCAAAACGTCACCTTACGGAACCATTGAAGAACCTTTTGTTCCAGGACAATTAGTCCTTGGTGCCCGTGGAACTTTCTTTGCACGTGCTGTCGATTCAAATGTAAAACACAATCAACACGTTTTTGCTGAAGCTGCTAAACACAAAGGAACATCGGTGGTGGAAGTCCTTCAGAATTGTGTGATCTTTAATGATGGAATTCATACCCAAATTGCTGATCCGAAACATCGTGCTGAGCGCCAGTTATTCCTTGAACATGGCAAACCGATGATTTTTGGGCATGACAATGAAAAAGGAATCATTCTGAAAAATGGCCGGATTCATGTGGGTATCATCGGTGAAGATGGTATTACGGAATCGGACGTGCTGGTGCACGATGCCAAAGATCCTGATCCCTATATTCATATGCAGCTCATCAACATGACTTTGCCGAATTTCCCCATCGCCATGGGTGTTGTTCGCTCGGTTGATGCTCCGGTGTATGACCAGGAACTGGTGAGACAGATTGATGAAGTGTCAGCAAAACGCAAAATCAACAACGTGACCGAGTTACTGAATTCAGGAAATACCTGGGAGGTGAATGAGCCGAACAGTCATGATCCTATTCCATTCTTTCAGAAAAAATGTCCGTTGAATGGAGATTAGAAAAAGAAAATAATTTCAAATAGTTGAAAAGAGAAGGAGGCCTGAGCCTCCTTTTTTGTTTGCATGGAGGGCAAAATAGGATGAAATAAACCTACCGCTATTGCTTTGTCAGAAGCCGGTGTTTAAATATCTTTTTTTGATTTAACTAAAAATCGTCGTAAATTTTATAACTATTAACCAATAAACGACAGACTTATGAGTACACAACGAATTATTTACGCTGGATTAGGCGGCGGCGTGGTCTATTTTTTACTTGGGTGGTTATTCTACGGAATTTTACTGGCCGATTTTTTCGCATCGAATGCCGGTAGCGCAATAGGCGTCAACCGGGAAATGGATGAAATGTTAATGTGGTCCATACTCTTGGGAAACCTATTGTTTGGATTTTTGTTGGCCATTATTTTAGGTAGCTGGGCAAAGGTAAAATCGATTGGTGATGGCGTTAAAAAGGCAGCTATTATTGGATTGCTGATGACTGCTGCAGTTGATTTTACCATGTATGGAACAAGTAATCTGATGACTTTGGGCGGAAGCATTGGAGACATTATTACTTCAGTCGTTATTACTTCAATTGTTGGACTTGTTGTGGCCTGGATTCTCAGTAAGGAAAAACAAACCAGTGAATAGGAAAAGGGAAAATCATACATCTTTAGATATGTTTCAGAAAAGGAGGCTTCGGTCTCCTTTTGTTATTTTATCATTTTCATTTTTCTTAATTTCATGCAATTGATTAAAAAACACTCAATATAGAACGAAGGGCATGGACATGACTTAAAATCATGGTTTTTGAAGTGATAAAAAGTTAAATTCCCCATTCGTTTTTAAAAAGACAGTCGGCTATGGAAAAACTGGATGATATTTCTCTTTCCTCAATTTACAAGCGTAAGAAAAGCGACCGCGATATTTTTGAAGAACTGATGCCGACCAAGGTGAAGGAAGTGCTTCTGGTGGCGACGCTTTACGATAGTTATTCCATTGTACGCGAAGGGCAGTTTACAGATAAAATTTTTGGCGAGTTTCTACAACTCAACTTGTATACTTACCCTCGTTTTTCAAGTGTCAACTCAGATGAGGACGCGCTGAAGATGATGAAAGAGAAGGATTTCGACCTTGTCATCATTATGGTTGGGGTTGATAAGGACATCCCTGTGAAGACGGCCGATGTACTCCATGCAGCCAACGGGAAAGTGCCAATTTTGCTGTTAGTGAATAACAATGGTGACCTCCGGTATTTTCAGGAGGCTGCCCACCAGTTTGACTCCATCGACCGGGTGTTTG
>DATFMO010000590.1:0-2163 GCA_035266925.1 Sunxiuqinia sp.
CCCGGCTCCGGCCAGAATGTGGCTTCACTCGGCACAGGATTGATCACTTTTGAAGGCGGCCAACTTCGAATGGGAAACACCAGAGATTATACCGACTTTAACGCCAACATCGAAGTTCCGGAGAATCAAAGCGGCACGCTCGTCGCCGATCAGCGGTGCAACTACAATGGCAAACTCACTGGTTCAGGAACCTTGGACCTTGTGCTTCCAGGCTCAATCGACCGAACCATTTTCAGGGGCGATTGGTCAGCGTTTACCGGAACAATCAACATTAGTGGAGTTGCCCCAATGCGGTTGGCCAGCACCATTGGCTACAGCCAAATCAACTTCAACCTGGCATCGGGCATGAGCATGTATTTCACCGGCGGCACTTCCAGTGGTGACAACATTGCCCAAACCGTACATATTGGCAGCCTCAGTGGTGAACGGAAAACGGCTCTAAACGGTGAAAACTGGTTCATTGGGGAGAATAACCAAGATGGCATATTTGCTGGCAAAATTTATGGAAATTCGTTGACAAAATTAGGTACTGGTTCACTGTTGTTGGCTGATACATGTTTTTACAGCAACCCAACAATCGTTAACGGTGGAACCCTTAAACTTGGCACCTTCGCACACGTCTCTGGCCCCATCAATGTCAATAATAAAGCCATACTTGCCGGAAGCGGAAGTATTTCAGGGACAGCATTAATCAACCAGGGAGGAAGCCTTTCCCCAGGTATTACAACCATCGGAACACTGACCTTTGGTTCTGATCTCAATCTTAAAACAGGATCGATCATTTATATGGACGTTGATCTTTCCTCCCATAAAAACGATAAAATCAATGCAGGTGGCATGATTACCTGCAACGGGATTTTATTCTTGCAACGAGTTGGCGGAACGTATTCTGAAGGCGACCAACTGAAACTGTTCGATGCATCGAATTACACCGGTCAGTTCCAAAACATTATTCCATCAACGCCAGGAGAAGGTTTAAAATGGGACACTTCCGGGTTGTATACGACAGGAATATTGAAAATAGCTGTTGCAACTGCCATTACAGAAATGGGAAACAGCGGCATGAATATTTATCCGAATCCGGTGAAAACCGAATTAAATATTCGACTTCCGAAAGGCTGGTCAAGTTGCCAATTGAATGTATTCAATGCACAGGGAATGATGATTTATAGTAAGAAAGTCAAGGGAACATTCACTCAAATCCCAATGGCTGATTTCCCAAAAGGTATTTATCAGTTGAGAGTCATTCATGAAAACCAAACACGAACACGTAAAATTGTCAAATAAAAGATGGTCAATTTTTATGAAACCGTTATATAATTCCAAACCACAACAAAGATTCTTCAATATGAAAAACTATATGAAACATATACTTCTGGCATTAACGCTATACCTGGGAATATTGAATTCATCATCCGGAACCGGGATCCGCCGGACATACAATTTTAACCCATCGTGGAAATTATTTGTCGGAGATCCGGAAGGCGCCGAAAAATCGGGCTTTGATGATTCAAGCTGGAAGAATATCACTTTACCCTACGCCTGGAATGAACACGAAGCTTTTCTGAAAGACATTAAAGATCTTTCAACTGGAATTGCCTGGTATCGAAAAACGTTTGTGCTTCCCCAAGGTAGCGACGACGAAAAAGTTTTTCTTGAGTTTGAAGGTATTCGACAAGCCGGCGAATTTTATGTCAATGGCACATTTGTTGGCCTGCATGAAAATGGTGTGATGGCGGTCGGATTGGATATTTCCGATTTGGTAAAACCTTACCCCAAAAAAAATATTGTTGCCGTTCGCATCAACAACGATTGGAATTACAAAGAGCGTTTCTACGATCAAAAATACCAATGGGCTGACCGGAATTTCAATGCCAATTATGGTGGTATTCCAAAGAATGTCTATTTACACATCACCAACAAAATCTACCAGACACTACCACTTTATTCAACATTAGGCACAACCGGAGTTTACGTGTATGCAACAGATTTTGATATTCCCGGTAAGTCAGCAGATATTCACGTGGAATCGGAAGTAAAAAATGATACGCCCGAAGCACAAACGGCAGAACTTCAAGTTGTCGTTCAGGATCTAAAAGGAGAAGAAGTAGCGCGTTTCAAAGGAACCCCGCGAATCATTTCACCAGATGGAACGATCAAGCT
>DATFMO010000591.1:0-6529 GCA_035266925.1 Sunxiuqinia sp.
GATGACCGTTCAGTTCAAAAATAATGGAGTCGTGGACAAGCAGTGGATCGCCCTGATCAGTCGGATCAACCGTCACTTCAACAAAAATGTAAAGGCTGTCTCCGCCTGAAAGCCGCACATTTTGATCTTCATAATTTTTTAAGCCGTTGATGTTCAACCGAAACGGTGAATTTTCCCCACCAGCCAAATAAATTCTGGAAATAGTAATGGCTTGATTGCTTGGGTTTTTCACCCTCAGGCTTTGCGTCGTTGAACCAAAAGTGGTGAAAATGGTATCAAAAGAAACCGTGTCAGGTACAAACTTCAGCTTGATGTCACCAGAAGTTGAAAACGATTCTTTTTGACACGATACAATGAAAAGATAGCAAACAACAAGTATACAAAATTGAAATTTTCGTTTAATCATTGAGAAGCTTTTTCTGACAAACGAGAAAAATCGATAATCATTATTTATCTAGAAAGAATTTTTATGTTGAACATCTGGAAAGTCACCAATCGGGGAAAATGGCAACTAAAAAAGGGCCGCCAAAGCGAACCCTTTTCAAACTAATAAACCAACTAAACCTAAACTAAACCTATATGCGTAAATAAACTCTGTATTCCCACGGTTGAAGTTCGATGCTCGCCTTCTCATCTACTCCTGCCAGTTTCCCTTCTTTCCACAAACGCTTAAACTCTTCATGAACATCGAACTTAACCTCACTAACAACCGGTGTGTTGGAAAGGTTCATAATGACCAAAAGCTTGTTTCCGTTTTTCTCACGAGTGAACGCAAACACCTTGTCATTGTGGTTAGTTTGCAGCATTTTTAGATCGCCGCCAGCCAAACCATTCCATAAGGCTTGATTTTCACGTTTCAGATCAACCAAATTTCTGTAAAAGGCTTGCTTTGTGGTATCCGACCAATCGATCGGGTCTTTTTCAAAAAATTTCAGACGTTTGTCCATGCCAACTTCCTGGCCGTCGTAAATCAACGGAATTCCCGGAACGGTGAACGTCATTACCGCAAAAGCATCTGCGGCGTCTCCCATTCGTTCTTTAATGGTTCCATTCCACGCATTTTCATCATGATTGGTAATGAATTGCATGGGGAAAGAACCCGGCGCATATTTATTTTCTGTTGTATCAAAATAAGCCCGAATATCCTGAACGTTCTTTTTCCCTTGAGCAACGTCATTCATAATGTGAAAAAATGCCCACGCATAATCTGAGTCGAAAGCCTTTTTCAGGAACCCGGGATGATCTTCATCCTCAGCCAGCATGTACACCGGCTTGATGGAATCGAACGAAGCCCGTGCTGCATCCCAGAAATCCTGCGGTACTCCCCAGGCAACATCGCAACGGAAACCATCAATATCAGTTGTTTTTAGCCAAAAATCCATGGCATCAATCATGGCGCGCCGCATCGGTTTTACATCGTAATTCAGATCGGCCACATCCGACCAGTCAGGATCAGGAGGAATGATGGCGCCGGTTGAATCTTTGGTGTACCAATCGGGATGTTCAGTGATCCATGGATTGTCCCATCCCGTGTGATTGGCGACCCAGTCAATGATCACCTCAAAACCCATTTCGTGTGCTTTGTTCACCAGATTTTTAAAGTCATCCATGGTACCAAACTCCGGATTGACTTCCTTATAGTTTTTCACTGAATAATACGAGCCCAGTGTTCCTTTTCGTTTCTTTTCTGAAATTGGATTGATGGGCATCAACCACAGAATTTCCACGCCCAGTTTCTTCAACCGCGGTAAATCTTTAGCAAACGCATTGAACGTGCCCTCCGGCGAATATTGACGGATGTTTACTTCGTACAAGGTGGCGTTATTCAACCAAACAGGCTTGCCCGTTATCGAATCAATCTGAACAGTTTTCGCCTGTTGCTCCGGTTGTTGTGTCGGCTGACACGCAACAAAACCAATGAGCAAAAGCAGCAGAATCGTTAATTTCATTTTATACGTCATGATATCGCTTTTTTAATGGTTTTTATTTTGAAGAAAACCAACTGACTTCCAGCAAAAGTGCAGTTGGTTTCTACCTTTTCTCACTCTAAATATTGTTATTTCTCTAATTCAATAATCATTGCTGATCGCGCTGGAACAGAAAATTTACTGATGTCTTCAATTTTTGTGGACGAAATGATATCTGTTCCGTGTGTAAATCCTTTGGTGATTTCCTGGAATCGATCAGTCGTTAGTTCTTTTTCTTCCTTGTTTTTATTCAGAACGACCATCACTGTTTCATCGTCGTTGTAACGGAAGTAAACATACAAACCATCTTTGGGCACAAAATGCATGAGTTTGCCCGAATGCATGGCTTCATCATTTTTTCGCCAATTCAAAATCGTTCGCATGTAATTTTGCATGTCCTTCTGGGCACCAGTCAGCCCAACGCCGGTAAAAGCGTTGATGGAATCACCGGCCCAGCCACCTGGAAAATCGCTGCGAATAATGCCGTCATCTTTTGGCCCTGGACTCGCTTTCAGAATTTCGGTCCCATAATAAATTTGAGGAATTCCGCGAGTGGTCAAATAAAAAGCCATCACCATTTTGTCCAAATCAGCTTTTTCATCAAGCTGGGTGTAAATACGTTGCATGTCGTGATTATCAGGAAAAACGACCAAACTGTTTGGATCAGGATATAAGAAATCATTGGCCAAAGCATCATAAATTTCAATCAGCCCTTTGTCCCAGGTATCAGAATCGCGCATGGCGTTGGCAACTGCATTTTGCAACGGGAAATCCATCAAACTTGGCAAGTCACATTGAAAACCATCGGTGTTGGTCTGTCCTTTTTGCCAATAGGAAACGATGGCTGGATTTGTCGTGTATTCCTCGCCAACGATGTTGAAATTCGGATATTCTTCCAGCACACGTTTGGTCCATTCGGCCATCATATATTTGTCCGGATAAGGCCATGTATCCTGACGGATACCACTCAGCCCGGCGTATTCAATCCACCAGATACTGTTTTCAATCAGGTAATTCGCCAAAAATGGGTTCCGCTGATTCAAGTCCGGCATTTCTTTGACAAACCAACCGTCAACCATCTCCCAACGGTCGATTTTCGATGCATGCGGATCCTCATTCACGGTTCGACGATTGCTGGTAATTTTAATGTCCGGATAATTGTTGATCCAGTCCGGCATCGGCAGATCATCCATCCACCAATGCGATGAACCACAGTGGTTAAACACCATGTCCATGATGAGTTTCATGCCCCGTTTTTTCAAGTCGGCTGACAACTCGTGATATTGCTCATTGGAACCAAACCGCGGATCAACCTTGTAATAATCGGTGATGGCATACCCGTGATAGGACGTTCGAGGCATGTTGTTTTCGAGCACCGGGGTAATCCAAATGGAGGTGAATCCCATTTTCTGAATGTAATCCAGGTGATCGATGATCCCCTGCAAATCGCCTCCGTGACGACCATCTTTGTCACTTCGGTTTGCCTGCTCAATCATGCCCGGCATGTTGTCATTGTCTGGATTTCCATTGGCAAACCGGTCGGGTGTGATCAGGTAAATCACGTCAGAACTGTTAAAACCAACACGTTTTGAAGAACCTTTTTTTCTGGTTTTCAGTTCGTAGCTGTAAGTTGCGCTTTTGTTGTGATCATCCAGAAACGAAATATTGAAAATCCCCGGCTGAGCTTGCTCACCAATAATTAAATTGAGGAACAGGTAATTCGGATTTTGAACCCGGTCAACGCTTTCCAGGCGAACCCCCGGATAGTCCATTTCAACTTTTGTGCTGGCAATATTTTCGCCATGAACCATGAGCTGCAGTTTGGGGTTTTTCATACCAACCCACCAGAACATCGGTTCAACACGGTCAATGGAAACCGCCAGCAATTGTCCGATACCAATGAGGATAAAAAAGAGAACAACAGCTATTTTTTTCATGATGTTAATTCGTGTTTTAGTGTAATTTCCTGGTTTTCGTGTAATTCGTGCTCCTTGCCCCAAATGATCAGGGAAACGCTTTTAGGATGATGGTTGATGATTTTCAATTGATCATCCATGCAGATTTCAAGGTGTGCTCCCCGGAAGTTGATACGGAAGGAATAGCTTTCCCAACTTTGCGGAATGAACGGGTTGATATGTAATTGCCCATTTTTGACGCGGATGCCGCCAAAAGCTTCCACAAAAGTCAGCCAGGTTCCGCCCATGCTGGTAATGTGAAGCCCGTCTTCTGTATCGTTGTTGTAGTTATCCAAATCGAGACGAGCGGTACGCAAATACAATTCGTAAGCTTTCTTCTCGCGCTTCAGGCGAGCAGCCAATATCGCATGAATACAAGGAGAGAGAGAGGATTCATGAACGGTAATGGATTCGTAAAAGTCGAAGTGCCTGGCCAGCATTTCGTTGGTGTAATCGTCCTGGAACCAGTAAAAACTTTGCAGTGTGTCTGCCTGTTTGATGTAGCACGATCGCAGAATCCGGTCCCACGACCAGTTCTGATTGATGGGTCGATCCAAGGGACTAATTTCTTCTGCCGGGATAATTTCCTTGTCCAGAAAACCATCTTGTTGCAGGTAAATCCCCGAATCATCGTCAAATGGGAAATACATTTTATCAATGATGTCTTTCCAACGTGATGTTTCCTGCGTTTCGTTGAATTTCCATTTCTCAACCAGTTCTTCAAACAGATACGGATATTCTTTTTTAATGTAGTCAATCACTTCCAGCGTGTACTTCATGGTCCAAACGGCCATACTATTTGTGTGGAAGTTGTTGTTGACATTATTTTCATACTCATTGGGACCGGTCACTCCTAACATCACATAGGCCTGTTTCGCCTTCGACCAATTTACGCGCTGCGCCCAGAAACGTGATATTCCAAGCAACACTTCAAAACCGTAGGGTGCCAGGTATTGCTGATCGCCGGAGTAGTTGATGTAGTTGTAAATGGCATAAGCAATGGCGCCATTCCTGTGAATTTCTTCAAAGGTGATCTCCCACTCATTGTGGCATTCTTCCCCATTGATGGTGACCATCGGATACAAAGCAGCCCCATTTTCAAAGCCAAGGTTTTCGGCATTCTCAATGGCTTTTTGCAGATGCTTGTACCGATACATCAACAAGTTTCGGGAAACCTTTTGTGGAGCTGTTCCCAGGAAAAATGGCAAGCAATAAGCTTCGGTATCCCAATAAGTAACACCACCGTATTTTTCACCGGTGAAGCCTTTTGGGCCAACGTTCAGGCGCTCATCATCGCCCGTGTAGGTTTGCATGAGCTGAAAAATGTTGAAACGGATACCTTGCTGAGCAGCCACATCACCTTCAATCCGGATATCGCTGTTTTCCCATTTCTGCTCCCAAATTTGAACATGCGCTTCAAACAATTGATCAAACCCTTCTTGCGCAGCCTTTTTAACGAATTTTTCAGCTTCATCTTTTAAATGGTCGCTGTTGTGATGCAAGGAGGAGATAATCGCTGCATACTTTTCAATACGCAATTCTTCGCCTTCAGCTAATTGCAACTGGTATTCAGTGGCAATGTATTTTTCTTTTTGAATGATTTGAGGCACCAGATCCAGCAAATTCCCATCAATATACAATTTGGTGTATTGTCCGTTACAGACATGAAATTCCGTTTTTTTGGTTTTCATGCACAGGTAAATCTCGTGGTCGCATCCTTTTTTCTCAATTTCATCCCAAAACTGTTCATCGTAATTGGAATCTTCATTCATAATATCGCCATCAATATATGAACTCACATGGACAGGAGCCGAAAAGTTCAGGCTTTTCAACTGGTAGCTGATGGCACCAATCTCTTGTTCTTTCATGCTAAGAAAACGTTTGGCGACCACTTCCAGCTTCTTCCCCGACGGCAATGATGCCACAAATGAGCGGGTGAGCAACGCGGATTTCATATCCAGTTCACGTTTAAATTCATGAATCCGGGCGGTCGCCAAATCGAGTTCTACCCCCCCTATAGTTATGTTGATTCCAATCCAATTGGCTGCATTTAATATCTTGGCAAAATATTCCGGGTATCCATTTTTCCACCATCCCACGCGGGTTTTATCGGGGTAATAAATGCCGGCTAAATAATTGCCTTGCAGGCTGTCTCCGCTGTATTTCTCCTCGAAATTAGCCCGCTGACCCTTGTGACCATTGCCGATACTGAACAAGCTTTCGGACACCCGGTTGTGTTTCGGGTCAAAGCCTTCTTCAATGATCTTCCATTCATGGTGTTTAATATATTCTTTCACAAATATTTATTTTAATGTCGGTTAAACTCATCCCTTAATTCAGGCCGTACAGTTTTCTTAGGTTGAAGTCTTGAAATCCTGCGATCACCAGATCCGCCTGGCTCAAAGTGGCCGGATCGCCGACTCCGATGCATAGCATTCCGGCATTTTTGGCCGCTTCCACACCGGCAATGGCATCTTCAAAAACCACACATCCGGTAGCCTCAACATGAAGCGCTTCTGCACCTTTTAAAAAAACTTCTGGGTTAGGTTTTGCATTGGATACCTGATTTCCATCAATCACGGCATCGAATAGTGTTTCAATGTTTAA